>NZ_AP018664.1:3392500-3555000 GCF_003967075.1 Sphingobium amiense | reverse complement strand
CTGCGGATGGCGTCCATGACCAGCGGCGTGGCGCTGTCCGCAACATCAACCGCGACATCGTTCAGTGCCAGCGCCAGCCTGTCCCGAACCGCGCGAGTCCGCAGGATCGAGGCCAGGACGGCGCCGCCCCTGCTGCCCGACGGATCGGGCGGGACGATCCGGGTGAGTTGGTCGTCGTAGAACCCCCCCGGCTCGGTCAGCCGGGCAAATGCCCGTTCGGTGGATAATTGAAGCAGATGGCGAACCGCGTCCTCAACGGTATACCGCCCGACAGGTGTAGCGCACGCCGCAAGCGGCAGAAGCGCTGCCGCCGTCAACAGGGTGCGCCGATCCACGTCGACCATCTTCGTTGCCATGCCGGACCCTTTCCTCTTTCCCCGGGCGGGATGCGCCAGTCAGGCTTGCCGGAAACTGAACATGGACGGGTAAATGCTAATGTCCAGTGGTCGATGACAGGCTGACGGCCGATGCGCGTCCCCAGCCTCCACCCAGGGCGCGGAACAGCCCCACCTGCGCAAAGGAGAGGGCGCGCACCGCTTCCGCCCTGTCCGCCTCCACGCCCGCCAGCGTCCGTTGCGCGTCGAGCACTGTCAGGAAGTCGATCCGGCCTTCCCGCTGCCGGGCCAGACTGATTCGCGTCGCGCGTTCCGCCTCGCTCCGCGCCTCATCGAGCGTTCGAACGCGGTCGATGGCGTTCGCATAGGCCGAAAGCGCGGTCTCGGTTTCTTCCAGAGCGTGCAGTACCGTGCCGTCAAAAGCGGCGAGTGACGCTGCGCTATCGGCCCGCGCGGTGCCGATGCGCGCCCGGATCGCCTCCTGATTGGGAAAAGCCCAGCTTATGAGCGGACCCAGCAGCCAGTTCAGCGGCCCGCCGCCGAACAGATTGCCGCCGCCCAAGGCCGTCGTGCCAATCGAGCCGCCAAGGGTGATGCGGGGATAGAGGTCTGCGGTGGCAACGCCGACACGCGCGGTGTCCGCCGACAGGCGGCGTTCGGCGGCGCGCACGTCCGGTCGGCGGGCGAGCAGAGCCTGCCCATCGCCGATCGGGATTGGCTGCGAAAGTTGCGGTGTGTGGACAGCGGATCGAACGGCATCGGGGATTTCCTGAGGCGTGCGACCGGTCAGCGTGGCCAGTCGGAACAGCGCGGCGTCCCTGTTCGCGCGCAGGGACGGCAGGATCGCGCGCTGCTGTTCGCGCAGGGAGGTGACGCGCACGATGTCGAGGCGATCCGACCGACCTGCATCGAACCGGGCGGCCGTGATGCGCACGGACTGGTCCAGCAGGTTCACCGTGCGCTCGGCGACCGCAAGCCGCTCCGCCGTGGCGGTCACGTCCAGATAGGCGCGCACCGTGTCGGCGATGACGGCAACGCGAACCGCATCGGCATCCGCCTGCTGCGCGGCGAGATCGCCACGAGCGGCTTCGACCCCGCGCCTGACTCGCCCGAACAGGTCGACCTCATAAGACAGGTCGAGCGCAGCGTCGAACACCCAGTTCTCGCGATCCGCGCCGGGGACAGACCGAGCCTGGGCGGTGCGATTATAGCTTTCCGACGCGGAAAGGCCGGTCTGCGGCAACTGTTCGGATCGTGCCCCGCGCAACGACGCGCGGGCGCGCTCGATCCGCGCCACCGCCACGCGGATGTCTGTGTTGGCGACAAGGGCATCGTTCACCAGTCCGTCGAGCAGCGGATCATCATAGAGGCTCCACCACCTGTCCTGCGCGGCAGCGGTGGAAACGGCGGCATTGTCGGACCCCAGAAACGCGCCCGCGGCGGCGGCTGGCGTCGAGGGAGGCTGGTAATCCGGCCCGGCCGTGCATGCGGTCAGCGCTGCGGCTGCCAACAGGGGCATCAGGAAAGAACGTAACATGATGGGAACCTCATTCAGCGGGCTGAAGCGCCGCGTTATCCGGGCCAGCACGGCGGCGGACGAAGCGGTCGCCCAGCGTGCGGCACACGACGTAGAAGGTGGGCGTGAAGAGCAGGCCGAACGCGGTCACGCCGGTCATGCCGAAGAAGACCGCGGTGCCCAGCGCCTGACGAAGTTCAGCACCCGCCCCGCTCGCGATCACCAGCGGCACCGCGCCGAGGATGAACGCGAAACTGGTCATCAGGATCGGCCGGAGCCGGGTCTGTGCCGCCTGCACCGCAGCCTCGACGGGCGAGAGACCCTGTTCTTCCTCCGCCTGCTTGGCGAATTCGACCACCAGAATCGCGTTCTTCGCGGCAAGTGCGATCAGCACGACGAGGCCGATCTGCGTCAGGATATTATTGTCCATGCCGCGCAAATTGACGCCCAGCATCGCCGCGAACAGGCACATGGGCACAATCAGGATGATCGAAAGCGGCAGCGTCAGGCTTTCATATTGCGCGGCCAGCACCAGAAACACGAAGAACACCGCCATGCCGAAGACCAGTCCGGCGGTATTGCCCGCGATCTTCTGCTGATAGGCGACGCCCGTCCATTCGCTGCCGTATCCGGAGGGCAACGCCTGCGCGAGCTTCTCCATTGTCGTCAGCGACTGGCCGGACGAATATCCCGCTCCCGTGTCGCCATCGATCTCGACAGCAGGCAACAGATTATAGCGCACGACCCGGTAGGGACCGGTTTTGTCCCGGAAGGTCGAGACGGAGCCGATCGGTACCATCTGCCCGCTATTGGACCGCGTCTTGAGATTGGCGATGTCGGCTACGGTCCCGCGGTGGTCGGCATCGGCCTGCGCCGTCACGCGATAGGTCCGGCCGAGCAGGTTGAAGTCGTTGACGAAGGACGAGCCGAGATAGACCTGCATCGCTTCAAAAATGCGTTCGGGTGGGACGCCCAGCAGGTCGGCCTTACGACGGTCCACATCAGCGTAGATGCGCGGCGTGCCGACATCGAAGAGCGTATAGACCATCGACAGGCTGGGTGACTGGTTCGCCTTTGCGATCAGATCCTGCGCCTGCCGGTTGAGTTCGGCATAGCCGCGATCTTCGCGATCCTCCAGCATCAGACGGTAGCCGCCAGCGGAACCGATGCCCTGGATGAGCGGCGGCGGGACCAGCAGGATGCGCGCCTTGTCGTAGCCCGCGACCGCCTTGTTCGCCTGCTCCATGATGCCCGCATAGGTGACGCCTTCCTTCTTCCTTTCGGCAAAGCTGTCGAACGGGAAGTAGATGGCGGCGCTGTTGGGCGCCTGAGTCTGCGAAGGGCCATGGAAACCGGCGAACATCACCGCGCCGCGCAGACCCTTGATCGGCAGGATCTTCTCCGCCACCTCCCGCGTCACCTTGTCCGTGCGCTCAAGGCTCGCGCCTGAAGGCAACTGGACAACCGCCAGGAAATAGCCCTGATCCTGCGCCGGGATGAACCCTCCGGGTGTGACCCAGAACAGCGCGACCGTCGCGGCGATCAGGCCGCCATAGGTGAGCAGCATTTTCTTAGGCCGCGCCACGAGGAAGCGCGTCAGCCGGCCATAGCCCACGCTCATCCGGTCGAAGCCGCGATTAAAGACATCGACGGCCAGGCCAAGCTTTTGCCGCCACAGCGGGTCGCCGCTGCGGTCGCGCGGACCGTGTCTGGCCTTGAGCAACAGGGCAGTTGCCGCTGGCGACAGCGTCAGCGACAGGATCAGGGAAATGATCGTCGCGGTCGAAATGGTGACGGCGAACTGCTGATAGAATGCACCGGAAATACCGGTGATGAAGAGCGTCGGGACGAACACGGCGCACAGCACCAGCACGATCGCGACCAACGCCGTCGACACCTCATCCATGGATGTGCGCGCCGCTTCCAATGGGGTCATGCCGCGCCCGATATTGCGCTCGACATTTTCCACCACGACGATCGCGTCATCGACGACGATGCCGATCGCAAGCACGAGGCCGAAGAGCGACAGATTATTCAGCGAATAGCCCAATCCGGCCAATATCGTCGCCGTGCCGATCAACGACACGGGAATGGCGATGATCGGAATGATCGCGGCGCGCCAGTTCTGAAGGAAGACGAGGATGACGAGGACAACGAGCAGGACAGCTTCGATCAGCGTCCGATACACCGCGTCGATCGACTGGCTGATGAACTCGGTGGGGTTGTAGATGACGCTATATTCAAGCCCGCTGGGGAAACGCCGCGACAGGCTGTCCATCTCCGCCCTGACCTTCTCCGCCGCGTCGAGCGCGTTGGAGCCGGGGCGCTGCATCACAGCGATGACGACGGTCGGCTTGTTCGACAGATAGGTGTTGATGCCATAATCCTGCGCGCCCAGTTCCACCCGCGCGACGTCCGCAACCCGCACCTGATGTCCGTCCGCATCGGAGCGGATCACAATATTGGCGAACTGCTGCGGTTCGGTCAGCCGCCCCTGCATCTCGACACCGAGCTGGAAGGCTTCGCCCCGGTCATAGGGCGGCTGGCCGATGGAGCCTGCGGACACCTGAACATTCTGCGCGCGGAGCGCCTGCACGATCTCGCCCGCCGTCAGGTCGAGCGCTGCGGCGCGATCCGGGTCGATCCCGATGCGCATCGCATAGTCGCGCGACCCGAACAGTTGCACGTCGCCCACGCCGTCCAGCCGCGCCAGCCGGTCGCGCACCTGCGTCAGCGCGTAGTTGGAAAGATAATTGCGGTCGAACTTCCCGTCCGGCGACTGGAGATTGACGACCATCAGGAATTCGGGCGTCGTCTTGCGCGTCACCACGCCAAGGCGCTGCACTTCTTCCGGCAGGCGGGGGATGGCGACCGCGACACGATTTTGCACCAGCACCTGCGCCGCGTCGAGGTCCGTGCCGATCTTGAAGGTGACGGTGATCGTCACCTTGCCGTCGCCCGTCGACTGGCTGCTCTGATAGAGCATGTCGTCGACGCCGTTGATCTCCTGCTCGATGGGCGCGGCAACCGTGGAGGCCACCGTTTCAGCAGACGCGCCGGGATATTGCGCCGTGACCGTAACCGTAGGCGGGACAATGTCGGGATATTGGGAAACCGGCAGGCCCATGAAGGCGAGCGCGCCCACAACGGTAATCACGACGGCGATGACCGCCGCAAAGATCGGCCGGTCGATGAAGAAACGGGAAAAGCGCATCGGATCGTCCTTTGCGAATGCGCGACAGGGAAGCCGTGCGATCCGGCAAAGCCGGATCGCGGGCGCAAGATGGGCGAGAAGCGGGGTGGGCCGTCGCTTTAAGGTGAGAAGGTGGCCTGAGCCGCAGCCGGTTCGATTCTGTCCACAGGGCTGATCCGCGCGGGGGTGGGCCGGATGGCGGCGCGCTTCACAGCAACCTTGGCGCCGGGCATCGCTGCCTGAATATTGGAGACGATTACCCGGTCAGCAGGATCGAGACCGCCGCGCACAATGCGAAGACCGTCCACGATCGGCCCCAGCTCGACCGGCTTTACCCGAACGCTGTTGTCCGCCTGAACCACCAGCACCGTCTTGCGCGCCTGATCGGACTGGATCGCTTCATCGGGCACAAGCAGCGCATTCACCTTGCCACCGTTGGCAAGACGCATGTTGCCGAACAGTCCCGGCGTCAGGAAATTCTGCGGATTGGAAAACACAGCGCGCGCGCGAATGGTGCCCGACCGGGTATCGAGGCCATTGTCCGTAAAGTCCAGCCGCCCCTTCCACCGATAATCCGCTTCATCCTGTAGCCGCACTTCCACGGTGCCGTCATTATGCCGATCGCGGCGGGATTTGAGATACAGCGCTTCGGATGCATCGAAGGTGAAATAGATCGGATCGAGCCTGTTCACCGTCGTCAGCAGGGTCGCATTGCTGCCATCGCCGCCCGAAACGAGGTTGCCGATGTCGATGCGACGGTCCGACACACGGCCGGATATGGGCGCGCGAACCTGCGTGAATTCCAGATCTAGCGCACGCTGCCGTTCGCGCGCCTGCGCCGCCGCGAGAGCGGCCTGCGCGGCCTGAAAGCGAGACCGCAGCGCATCCACTTCGCTTGCTGAAACGGCCTCATCGCCGTTCAGCCGCTGGACGCGCGCATAGTCGTTCTGCGCCAGCAGCAGGGCGCTGCGGGCGGAGGCACTGTTGGCCCTCGCTTCGGCCAGCGCCGCGCGGAAGGGACGCTGGTCGATGGTAAAAAGCAACTGCCCCTGCCGGACAAAATCGCCGTCGTGAAAATGAACAGCCGTAACCGCACCGGATATGCGCGGCCTGATGTCCACCGTCTGGCTGGGCGCGAAGCGGCCGACATACTCATCCCACTGCGTCACTGCGCGCGCCAGCGGAGTCGATATGCCCACCGTCGCCAGCGGGACAGCGGATGCCTGCGCCTCTGGCTGACCGGCATATTTCCACATGGCTCCGCTGGCCGCCAGCACAGCGACCGCTCCCCACAACAGGGGGCGGAGGCGCCGCCGCGACGAGCGCGACTTCGGCTCGGAGAGGGCGACGGCGTCACCCTCGATGCGCGTAATCATGTTCATGCATATTTTCCCATGGTGGCGTGGCGGGCTGCGGTCACCGCAGACAGCAGGGTTTCAAGCTGTCCCTCGCTGAAACCGGCCTTCAGAAATGCGTCGATGGCGGAAGGCCGGACAGCGAAACCCTCGTGCCACGCCTCCACCGCCAGCCTGCGCAGGGCTTCCAGCTTGCCGTCGGCCAGTCGGAAATGCGGCTGCGGTCCGAAAATCAGGGTTTTGAGGCGGGACCAGCGCCCCGGCTCCCGCAACGACGCACGGCCATCGGTCTGCGCAAGGCGCACAATCTGCCATTCGGCCGCGGAAAAGCCCTGGACTGTTTCGCGAAAACGCTCCCGGATGACAGACAACAAGGCTCCATCCCCCGCCGCCGGCAGCGGCTGGGCAAAGTCGATATAAGCCATCGGCTCAGTTCCCTTTTTCTCGCGCAGCGCCTCGGTTCCGCGCCTTTCATCAGGCGCAGGCGATCATGTCCGACCCGCGAAGCAAGACTGCGATAATGACGGTGGCGGTTCCAGAACCGCCCGGTTCAGGATGTTGCGATCCATGCCAAAAGCATGAAGCCCCCTTTCCGGCGCTGCTTCCATTTCATTTCATACTCATCGGTATATAATCGCGGACCAGCCTTGGTCAACCACTTTCTGTACCGCTCAGTAGATTTTTATTTCCGCAGGCGGAAAGGCGAAGCCGCTACTTGGTGGGCCATATCGCGAGAGTGGTCTCGACGATCTGCTCGAGTTGCGCGCGGGTCGTTCCGGCACTGGCCTGAACACCCATGCCCTGCATCACCGCCGAGAGGTAGCTGGCGAGCGCTGCCGGCTCGACTCCGGGCGGCAGTTCGCCTTCTTGCGCCGCTCTCTCCAGCCGTTCGATCAGCGCGCGGTCGGATGAGGCACGGCGCGCCAAAACATCGGCCTTGATCGAGTCCGCTTGCGTAGTACAGGCGACCATGCTGATGACGCCGAGGCAGGCGCGCGGGTCGTCGCCGCCGGTCTGGATGTCGAGCGTTCCGCGCAACAGGCGTTCCGCGACGCCCCGCACCGTCGGCTCCTGCAAGGCCGAACGCATGTAGCAGAGCTTGTCGCGCTCGTAGAGGTCGAGAGCCTTTTGAAACAGGGCTTCCTTGTTGCCGAAGCACGCGTAAAGGCTGGGCTTGGTGATGCCCATAGCCTGCGTCAGTTCGGTGAGCGATGCGCCCTCATAGCCCTTTTCCCAGAAGACCGTGAGCGCGGCCGACAGCGCCTCGTCGGGATCGAATTCCCGAGGACGTCCTCTCGCCACCGTGTCTGCTGCGCTTTTCATACCGGTCGGTATATAGGCGTGCGGCGGCGATTGTCCAGTCGTTGCGCCTGCGGATGATGGCGCCGGGGGATGCGGCCGCCAGCGCGGCGGACCCGACGATGTAACGCATCGTTACGGCCGCAGGGACGGGCTGGTCCGCCGAACGGCTGAAGCGAAAAAGAATCTGGCGGAACTCAACCCATGTGAATCCATAAGAACTTCATATCGCTATCATGGATTGCGGGGGGCTTAACCGGGAACGTCCATGTTAAGCCAAATCGCACCGGACGAGGATCTCGTCTTTTTCAGGCCGCACGAATATCTGGCAAGGGAAAATGAGCCGCCCGCCGGCCTTTATCAGATGCTGGAAGGCTGGGCATGCCGATACAGGCTGCTGCCGGACGGGCGGCGGCAGATCACCGCGCTGTATCTCCCCGGCGACTATTGCGAACCGCAATGGGCGCTGGGCCGAGGGCCAACGCAGCCTGTCGTCGCGCTCACCAACGTTCGTGCCTATCGAAGCGCCTGTCGCGTGCCCTCCGGCGGATCAGGGGATGCGCAGCAGGGATTCTGGAAAAACCTCGTGGACGGTTCGGAACGACAGGCGGGCTGGCTGGTCACTCTGGGGCGGCGCAGTGCGCCCGAGCGGCTGGCGCACCTGCTGCTCGAACTGTTCGAGCGGATGCGGCGCGCGGGGCTTGCCTATGGCCAGCAATGCGCGTTGCCACTGACGCAGATGGATATTGCGGACCTGACCGGCCTGACGCCGGTCCACGTCAACCGCACGCTTCAGACGATGCGGAATGCGGGCCTTGTCGAACTGCAATCCAGATGGCTGCGCATCCCCGATCTTGCGGCGCTACGCGAAGCAGCCGCGATGGCGCCGCAGGATGCGGTCGCCTGACGCCCGGCCAGTCAGCGGCGCCGGGGCGATCCCGGACCAGTGCAACTTCACGGCCTGACCGCATAGAGGCCATGGTGCGACAGGGCATAAAGCGTGCGCCCGTCCTTGCCGCCGAAAAGTAGCTGAAGCGGCCGTTCGGGCACGTCGATCCGACCGAGCGGCTTTCCATCGCGGGCGTAGACGAAGATCTGCCCGTTCGCGACATAGACCCTCCCCTGTGGGTCGCTGGCGACGCTCTCGCCACCCCGTTCGGCGAACAGGCGCAGATCGCTGATCGCGCCGCCCTGTCCCACCGCGCCGCTGTAGGTGCGGTTTTCCGAACCGTTGGTGATGTAGACCCGCTCCCCAACCTTGGCCTGCACGAAGCCGTATGTGTCGAGCGCGTCCGAGAAGCGCAGGCCGCGGTGATCCGCCGGACCCTGCGCGAAGGTGCGATAGGCGGGGAGCGCCAGACTGCCGTCGGGCGACACATATTCGTGAAGCTTCGGTTTGGCCATGTCACGCACGAACATGTCGGCGAGCGTGGGAAACTCATAGGTCTTGGGGTCGATCTGGTCCCTGAACTCGCCGTTGATCCACCAGTTGACCGGCAGCGCCAGCGTCGCGTTCTTCGCCGGGGTCGCGGGAATGACCGCAATCTGGCTGTCGGGCGAGTCAGGCTTCACGCTGTAGACCGTGCCGTTGCGTCCATAAGACGATAGAACAAGCAGGTCGCCCGAACCATCGACGGCAAGATTGACGGGATCGAGCATGGCATCGCGGACCATCTCCAGCCGCCCGTCATCCGACCAGCGCCAGATGCGCTGGAAGAAGCGGTCGATGAAATAGAGCCTGCCCTGCGCATCGACAGCGCCGCCCCCGGCCGAATGAAAACCGTCCGCCAGTTGCTCGACTTTGCTGCCTTGGAAGGTCGAGGGGCTGACAGGATCGGGCTTTGCCGGGATGTCGAGCACGGCAAACTCACGTTCGCGCACGTCGATGCCGTGGGTCACGTCGCGGACCGCATTTTCGAACGGGAATTTGGTGAGCCGCAGGAAAGTCGCGCAGCCATTTTCATCGCAGGTGCCAAGCCCGCTTTCGCCGTTCACATGGACGTTGCGGAAGCGAATGTCGTGCGAATTGTAGAGCGTCACGGCAGCCGGTGCGGCCTTGCGCGTTCGCGTGACGCGATAGCCGTGGAAATTCGCGACGAGGATATTGCGCGAGTTGCGGATTTCCAGAGCGACGGCATCGCCGCTCTCGCCTGCCTCGCCCTCTGTCTGGGGGGCGAGCAATTCCCAATTCGCAACGCGGTTGAGTGCATATTCGGAACGGACATGATGCTCGACCGATGCCTGAATGATCCGGCCCGGCGTCTCCGTGTCCGACACATAAATGCCGGGGTGGCCGAACGTGCTGGGGCTCCAGACATTGGCGAATGTGCCGCCGCCCCCATCCGTGACCCAGAGGCTCGCATATTGCCCGGCCCAGCGGCGCGCGGCGTCCGGGTCACCCGTGGCGTTATTATTATAGGGGACGATGCGCGTGCCGTCGAACCGGTCGGTGCCGTGCCCGCCCTGAAACTTCACATCGTTCACCATTGAGGCCGCGCCCGCCTTCCACAGCAGTGCCGTGGCGCGCGGATTGGTGCCGTTGGTGTCGAGACCGATGCCTGCGACAATGGCGTCCCCGCCCTTTGCGCTTTCGACGAGCGCCTTGGGCGCGCCCACCCCTTGCCAGGCGGGCGCGCCATCAGGCAGCACGATCTGCGTCAGGCTGGGGTGCAGTCCCAGCAGCACCGTATCGGCGCGCAGACGCAGCGTGTCGCTGACGCGATAGAAACCGGCGGGCAGATAGACGACGCGGTGCGTGTCGATCGCCTTCTGGAGGATGGTGGTGTCGTCCGTGCTGTCATCGCCCTTCGCGCCGAGCGCCTTCACGCTGACCCAGTCGGATACGGGCGGGAGCGGGCGGATGGCAGGGGCGGATGGCGCAGGCAATGAGGAGATCGCCGCTGCCTGATAATCGGTGCGATACTCGCCCATGCGGCCCAGGCCCGGCAGGGTCAGGCCATGGGTGAACGCGGAAACTCGGTAGCTTGCGCCCTTGCCCGCGACCGCTTTGCCGCTGTCACGGAAGCGGGCGAAGACGGGCATGTTGACCGCGACGACATTCTGAAAGCCCACCTGCGTGTAGACATTCTTCTCGTTGGAGATGATGACGCCCGCCTTCGACACATTTTCGAAGCGCAGATCCTGCCCCCAGAGCCAGTCGCCATAGCCGCGGTCGATCTCGATACCCACCGGGACGTTGCGGAAGGCGACGTTCACCATAGTGAGACCCGCTTCATGCTCGCGGATCGCCGCGTCGCGCTGCCCCTCGAAGGTAGAATCGACCAGCGCAAAACCCCAGGCCGGAGATGGCTTTTCGGCGAGAATGCCATAGCGACCCCCTCTGAAATGCAGGTCTTCCGCTTCGTTAGCGACATGATAGAGGCCCGCCAGCGCCGTCCCGAGATCGAAATCGACATGGCTGACGAAACTGTGCTGCGCGGAATGGAACCGGATGGCGGTGGCGGCGGGATTGCCGTCCAGTATGCGGAAGTCGATGTTGCCGAGCGCCGAATAGAAGGTGCCCGGATTGGCATCGGCAATGGCTTTGTTGAAGGGCACGCTGCCCGCTGGCGGGAAAGCCGCGGGCGGACTGTCCTTGTCGGTCTGACGCGCGCTGCCGGTGAACATCAGCATGTGCGCGACGCCCTTCTGGAAGCCGGGCGTGCTTCTGCCCAGCAGGATCACGGGACGCTGCGCGCCGACGCCGAAAATGCGGACGCCCGGCCACAGAAAAAGGGTGCGGGTGATGCGGTAGGTGCCCTGCGGAAGGAAGACGATGCCGCCCCCGCCGCGCTCCGCCGCCTTGTCCAGCGCCTGCTGGATCGCCGTGCTGTCGTCCGCGCGCCCGTCGCCTGCGCCCCGGACCGTTACCGCGCGGGGATCGGGCGGGGCGGTGGTATAGACCGACGGCGATGCCAGCGCCTGCTGCCCCACGACACCGGCGAGGATGAACAGGGCGAGGACGCGGATCAGTCGGCCAACCATCAATTGGAACTCCGGCACGAATAAATGTCCCGGCCTTTTACAGCCGGGACGAGGTTGGGGAGGAAGATATGTTCTGCGCCTTTTTTAGAAGTTCAGACGAGCACCGATGCGGTAGATCCGGCCCAGCGTGTCATAGAGCGCCGGGTTGATGTCGAGACCGGTGTTGGTCTGCGGCGAGGCCACAGGGTCCTTGTCGAACAGATTGTCCACCTTGCCGTAGATCGAGATATTGTCGCCGAACTTGAAGCTGGCGCCCAGATCCACGTAGAACGCGCCCTTCATCTTGTTGTAGCTGACAGTCTGGTGATTGCCGGTTGAGGCAGGGCAGCCGGTCTGGCAGACGACATAATTGTTGTTAAACACGCCGTCGCTGATCCAGCGTTCCTGCACAGTGAAACTGAACTTGCCACTGTCGTAGGTCTGGATCGCCAGCCATTTCCAGTCAGGCGTCGCGCCAGTGTTTGCACCGGCATTGTCGATGTCCGCGACTCCCGCAATGCCCGCCTTGACAATGAACTTGCGGACATGGGTGCCGAGCGCCCGAACGGTGAAGCTGCCGGGCAGGCCGAGCGGCTGCTGCCACTGATAGCTTGCTTCGATGTCGAAACCGCTGGTCTTCCACGACGCGAGGTTGAACGGCTGGACGTTGATGTAGTTTAACTGCTGGTTCTGGTTGTCGAGGCTGAAGCCACCGCAGAAGGCCTGGTTGCCCTCGAAGCAGAACCGCACGATCTGGTCGGCTGACAGGGTGGAAACCACGCCCTTCAGCTTGATGTCATAATAGTCGAACGACAGGCTGAGGCCGGGCGCCCAGGATGGCCGCGACAGCACAATGCCCAATTCGGTGTTACGCGCGATTTCAGGACGCAGGTTGGGGTTGCCGACCGTGTTCTGGAAAGCGGAAACGCCGCCGATTGCCGGACCGCCCGGAAAACGGGGGAAGGGGTTGGTGAAGTTGGGCAGCGTGGTCACGGTCGGCGCTGCGAACAGTTCCGACAGGTTGGGCGCGCGCACGTCACGTGAGGTCACGCCGCGCAGGCGCACGCCCTCGATTGGCGTGTCCCAGGTCGCGCCGATCTTCCAGGCCCACACCGTCCCCGACGTGCTGTAATGCGTTCCGCGACCCGCCGCGTTGAGGTTCGCGCGGCCCATCGCATCGCTGTTGATGAGCGGAATGTCGACTTCGAGGAAGCCTTCATACACCTCGTATTTGCCGCGGCCATTCTTGTAGTTGCCCGCAGCCCAGTTGCTGCCGAGCTGCGAATTGAGCAGCGGATCGGCAGGATAGTCCGCGCTGTTGGGGCTAAGCGCCGACACGCCCGCGCCGTAGGGATCGGCGTTCACCCGATAGAATTCGCGCCGGTATTCGCCGCCGAACGCCACCGACACGGGACCGGCCCAGTTCTCGAAAGGATTGCCCGAGAAGTTGGCGCTGGCGACGTCCTGCGTCAGCTTGGTGTGCTGGAACGGGCCGTTGTCATGCGGCGCGACATAAGCGAGCGCCGAAGCGGACGGCGCAAAGTTGCCGAAAACATTGATCGGGACGCAGCCATTGGCGCGCGCCACGGGATCGCGGCACACGACCGCCCCGTTCAGCGTGATCGCATCGCTCGCAGCCAGATATCGGTTGCCGAGCACAATATCGCGCACCTTGATGTCGGAAATGGTGATGCCATGCTCATAATAGGCGTCATAATTCCAGTCGGTTCCGGCCGCGCCAAACGATCCTTTCAGACCGCCGACAAAGCGATACTGCTTGCGGTCGGTATAGACCTGCGGATCGGGGAAGGATGCGTTGCTCGACCCGAAGTTGAACTCGGTGATGCCGGCCGTCGCGCAGCGATCCTTGATCAACTGCGGCAGAAAGGCGTTGGAGCACTGCACGACCATATTGGGGCGGTTATAGCCGGGGCTGGGCTGGTTATGAGTCTTTACCTCGGCGACATTGACCGTGACATAGGCTTCGTTGTTATCGGCAAAGTCGTAGCCAATGCGACCGTAACCGTTCACGCGCTCAAGCGAAGACTTGAGCGATGCGCCTGATCCCGGCGCGCCCGAAAGATCGCCACCGACGCAGAAGCTGTTGCCCGGATAGCAATTGCTGACGCGGCCAGTGCCCAGCGGCTGACCGTTGGAGCCATACCGGAAATTATAGGGTGTGCCGTTGGCGTCGAACGCAATGCCCTGCAACGGACCGTTATTGATGAGGCCGTAGCGCGCATATTGATAGGGCTGCGCATAGTCGGAATAAACCAGTTGCGGCGACCCGTTGTTGGCCTGTCCCGTGTTCAACAGCGTGGTTGCGCGATACCAGTTGCGGCTGCCCGCAAGGTCGGTGCCGAAGTCGCCCGGCCCGACGCCGCCTTCATGGTCATATTCGCCGCTCAGCACAACGTGCAGGCGGTCGTCCGCGAAGGACTTGCCCCATGCGGCCTGGGCGAGACCGGTTTCATCGTCGCCATATTTGGTGATGCTGCCAAGGATGTTGGCCTTGAAACCGGTGAAACGGGTGTCGGTGATGAAGTTGACGACGCCGCCCACCGCGTCCGACCCGTAGGAGGCGGACGCGCCGCCGGTCACGACATCGACGCGCTTCACAAGAAGCTGCGGGAACATCGAAATGTCAGGCACGCCAGTCACGTTGGCGGCAACCACCCGCTGCCCGTCGAGCAGGGTCAGGGTGCGGATCGCGCCGAGACCGCGCAGTGAGAAGGAACTGAGACCCTGCTGACCGCTGGAGGTGGAGAAGGTGCCGGTCGCGGCGCCGGTCGAACCCTGAAGGGAGGGAAGCTGGGCAATGGTGTTGAAGATATTGGGCTGCGCGTTGTTCGCAATCTGCTCCTCACCGATCACCTGCGTCGGCGTCGGCGCGTTGAAGCCGCTGGTGGTGATGCGCGAACCCGTCACGACGATGTTGGCGTCGTCCTGCTGCTGCGGCGCGGTTTCCTGCGCGTGCGCGGCGCCGGTCAGCGCAACCGCCATCACGGCCGCAAGGCTCACGCCGGTCAGATGGGTGGAAATTTTCACTTTCATCGGTCCTTCCCCTTTTGTTGGGCGACCCCTCCCAGAGTCGCCTCGGCCATGACGGCCGTTATTGTCTGACTATCCCCTGCCCTTCTGCGCCGCACTTAAGACATAGGTCGTAGATGCATGGCGCGGCAGGATTTTCACGGTTTCGTAGCGTAAAGCGCGTGATGCGTCAGAATGAACAGCGTCCGCCCGTCCGGGCCGCCGAACAGGATCTGCAAGGGACGGTCAGGCACGTCGATCCGGCCCGCCGCGCTGCCATCGGGATTGTAGATGAAAATCTGGCCGTTCGCGACATAGACCCGCCCGCGTCCGTCCACCGCGACGCTTTCTCCGCCGCGGTTGGCGAAGGGCTTGAGGTCGGTGAGCGCCCCGCCCGCGCCGACCACGCCGCTATAGGTCATGTTTTCCGATCCGTTAGTGACGAAGACGCGTTCGCCCGGCTTGCCGCTGACGAAGCCGTTGGCGTTGAGGCTGTCCGACCAGCGCCAGCCGGTGTGGTCCACCGGTCCTTGCTGCCAGGTGCGGAAGGCGGGCAGGGACAGGCTGCCATCGGGCGACACATATTCGCGGGCCTTGGGCGCACCGGCATCGCGCCTGAACATGTCCGCGAGCGTGGTGAACTCGTAAGTCCTGAAGTCGAGCTGGTCCTTGAACTCGCCATTGTTCCACCAGTTGACCGGCAGCAGCGTGCGCGCGCTGCCGCCCGCCCGCACAGGGGTAGGCTCAATCAGCGTCATCGCGTCCTTGGGACCATTAGGGTCGAAGACATAGACACCGCCCTTGGCGCCCAGCGACGAAAGAACCATCACGCTGCCCGATGCGTCGATGGCAAGATTGACGGGGTCGAGCGCATGGTCGCGCACAATCTCCAGCCCCTTGCCCTCGCTCCACCGGTGAATCCGCTGGAAGCGGCGGTCGATGAAATAGAGCGCGCCATTCGCATCGGTGGCAGCGCCCGAGATGGACCAGAAGCCGTCCTCCAGCTTCTCGACCTTCGGTCCGCCGGGAGCCGTGGCAGGGATCTTGCGGTCGGCAGCGCCAATGTCGAGTTTTGCAAATTCGCGTTCGCGCACGACCAGCTTGCGCGACACATCCTCAATCGCATTGTCGAAGGGATATTTGCTCGCGCGAAGAAAGGTGCCGCAGCCTTCGTCGTCGCAGGTCGCAAAGCCGCTCTCGGCATTCACATGGACGTTGCGGAAACGGATGTCGCTGGAATTGGTGATCTTCACCGCGCTCTTTTCGGGCGCATAGGTTCGGGTGACGCGATAGCCATGATAGTTGGCAAAGAGCAGGTTCTTCGAATTGCGGATGTCGAGCGAGATGGCGTCAGGGCCATCGCCCACTTCCTGCTCCGTTTGCGGCGCGAGGAACTCCCAGTTCTGGACATTGTCGAGAACGAACTCGTTGCGGGCATGATGTTCGACCGACACTTCGTAGATATGGCCCGGCGTCGACGTATCGGTGATGTAGAAGCCCGCCTGCGCGAAGCTGTTGGGACTCCATACGTCGGCGAAGGTGCCACCGCCCCCGTCCGTCACCCAGATGCTGGGATATTGCGCATCGAGCCGTGCGTCGGTGACAGGATCGCCCGTGTGCACCGACAGCGTCCCCAGCATCTTGCCGTCGGCGGTGGGTGTGCCGCCGCCGCCCATGATCTTCACGTCCTCGACGAGGCTTTGCTCGCCGGAACGCCACAGCAAGGCGGAGGCGCGCGGGTTGACGCGGCCGGTGAAGAGGCCGAGGCCCGAGAGGATATTGTCACCGCCCTTCGGGCTTTCGAGGATCGGCAGCACCGGTCCCAGACCTGCATGGGCGGGATTATTGTCCGGAACATATAGCTGCGTAATCGCCGGATGCAGGCCGATGAGGATGCTGTCGGGGCGCAGCGTCAGGCGGTTCGTGACCTTGTAGAAGCCGGTCGGGAAGTAGAGAATCCTGTTGCTGTCGATCGCCTTCTGGATAGCGGCGGTGTCATCGACCTTGCCGTCGCCCACGACGCCAAGGCTGCGGACATTGACCCAATCCGCCATCGTCGGCAGGTCGCGGATGGCGGGCGCGCGCGGCGCCGGCATGGCGGACAGCGCTTCTATCTTCGCTTCGGTTTCATAGTCGCCCATGCGGCCCAGTTCGGGCACCGTCAGGCCATAGGAGAAGGATGAAACCTTGTAGCTCTTGCCCTTCCCCGCGACCGTCCGGCCGCTGTCGCGGAAGCGCGCGAAGACCGGGCTGTTCGACGCCAGCGCATTTTCAAAGCCAACCTGCGTGAAGACATTCTTCTCGTTCGAGACGATGACGGCGGCCTTCGACACATTTTCGAAGCGCACATCCTTGCCCCAGAGGCTGTCGCCGTACCCGCGGTCGATCTCGATCCCCACGGGCGTATTGCGGATCGCGACGTTGACGAGCGTCAGGTCGACTTCATGCTCGCGGATGGCGGCGTCACGCTGCCCGTCGAAGCTGGAGTCGAGCAGGGTGAACTGCCAGGCGGGCGAGGTCTTTTCGGTGACGATACCATAGCGGCCGCCATGGAAGTGCACATTCTCGATGACGTTGCCCGCCTGATAGACGCCCGCAAAGGCAGTGCCGAGCCGAAAGTCCATGTGGCTGAGGAAGGCATGTTGCGCCATGCGGAACCGGACGCCCGCCGCCGCCGGATTGCCGGCGCCGATCTCGATATCGATATTGCTCATCGACGAGTAGAATGTGCCCGAATTGGCGTCGCGCACCACCTTGTCGCGCGGCACTACCGTCGGAACCGGGACAGGCACGTCGCCCACGCGATACTGATCGCCGCCGCCAAAGACGACCATCGTCGAAACGCCCTGCTGGAAGCCGGGCGTATTGGGCGCGAGGAACAGGACGGGACGGGTCGGCCCCACCCCATAGACGCGGACACCCGGTGGCACGACCAGCGTGCGGGCGATGCGGTAGGTGCCGGAGGGCAGGAAGACGATGCCATGCCCGGTGCTGTCGCGCGCCTTGTCGAGCGCCTGCTGGATCGCGGCGCTGTCGTCCGTGCGGCCATCGCCCTTAGCCCTGACAGTGACCGCGCGCGGCTCGTCCGGCACGACCGGGAAGACCGACACGTTTGCAGCGTGAGCGGATGCAGGCGCCGCCAGCGCGGTTGCCGTCAGCAGCGCCGCCATCATGAAGCGATTGACCATGAAAACCTCTCGACCCTCTTTTCCTTGCTGCCCAAGGCTAGGCGTCGCCCCATTTCCTGACACTTGCGACAAAGGTCGTAGTTTTCCGCGCCCTGCCGCTCCCTTTATAGACAGGCGTCACCGGCCGCCGCTTGCGCTGCCGTAGCCAAGGACGCCGATTTGCCCGCCTCCCCCTCTTCCTCGCCGCTGGCCATCATCGTGATGGGGGTGAGCGGCTGCGGTAAATCGACGCTGGGGGCGCTACTGGCCGATGCGCTGGATTGTCCGTTTCTGGAGGGCGACAGCTTCCATTCGGCGCAGGCGGTTGAAAAAATGCGCAGTGGCCAGCCGCTGTCCGACGAGGATCGCTGGCCGTGGCTGGAGCGGCTGGGGCATGCAACTGCGACAGCGATGTGGACAGGTGGCGCGGCAGTTGCGGCCTGTTCCGCTCTGCGCCGCTGCTATCGCGATCAACTGCGGGAAGCGATCGGCGGACAGGTGCGGTTCGTCCTGCTCGACCATGATCGCGATGCCCTGCTGGAGCGGGTGAGCGGCCGTCCGGGCCATTATATGCCTGCCAGCCTCCTCGACAGCCAGTTGGCGACGCTCGAATGGCCCGGCGAGGACGAAGAGGTTATGATCCTGCGCACCGATGCCGCGCCCGAAGAGCTGCGGGACGCGGCGCTGCGCTGGCTGCGCTGACCCGCCGCCTCAGGGCATCAACCGGCGGCGGCCTTCCCACAGATGCCAGCGCATCGCGAGCGCCGCGCCTTCGGGGTCCTGCGCACGGATAGCGCCGACCACCAGTTCATGCTCGCGCAGCATCGTCGCGATGACTTCGGGCGGCCGCGAACGGGAGATGTCGACGCCCGCGCGCATGATCTTCTCAACATCCGGAAACAAGGCCTCGAATGCGATGAGGAAGGCAGGATTGCCCGTCGCAGCCGCGATGCGGCGGTGGAGATCCATGTCCTCGGCATGGGCGGGCGCGCTGGACAGCAGCGCCTCGCGCAACCGGTCCATCCCGTCGTCAATGTCCGCCATTTCCTGCGCCGTGCGCCGCGTGGCGGCCAGACGCGCCGCCTCCGCTTCCAGCACGAAGCGGACTTCGTAACTGCCGAGCGTAGTGGGCAGTTCGGGCGTCGGCACGAACAGCGACAGCCGGTTGGAAGGGCGGCTCTTGACGAAGGAGCCCGATCCACGCCGCGCTTCTGTGATGCCGTCGGAGGCCAGACGCATCAGCGCCTCGCGCACCACTGCGCGGGATATGCCGAACATTTCGGCGAGGCGGGATTCGGACGGCAGCCGCGCGCCCACCTCCATGTCCTGCGTCGTGATGATGTCGACGATGGATACATAGGCGTGGTCGGAAAGCCGCACCTGACTCATGGCCGCACCTGTGTTGACTGCATTGCCCCGGTTCCCCCTCAAAAGATACTGCTCGCCAGCAGCACGAGGAGCAACCCCACCACCGCGACCACAGTTTCCATGATCGACCATGTCTTGAAGGTGCCCGGCATATCCGTGCCGAGATAGCTCTTCACCAGCCAGAAGCCGGGATCGTTGACATGGCTGAAGAACAGCGATCCCGCGCCGATCGCCAGCACCATCCATTCCGGCTCGACACCCGATGCCGCGACCAGTCCCTGCATCACGCCCGCCGTGGTAATGGTGGCGACGGTGGCGGAGCCGGTGGCGAGGCGGATGCAGACCGACACGCCCCATGCCAGCAGCAGCGGCGACACCGCGCCGCCCGCAGACAGGCGCACCAGCATATCGGACAGCCCGGCCGTCACGAGCACCTGCTTCAGCGCGCCCCCCGCGCCGATGGCGAGGATGATGCCGCCCGCGGGCGTCATCGCCTCGGTCCAGATCGCGCTCTGGATCGTGCGGTCGGCGATGCGCCGGCCGAACAGCAGCGGCAGCGCGACCAGCACCGCGACCAGCAGCGCGACGACAGGATCGCTGACATATTCCAGCCAGAGAAACGGCGCGGCGACGGCAGGCGGCAGCATCGCCACCGCCTGCCCGGCCGCGATCAGGACGACGGGGAGGAGAACCGCCGTCAGCGCGCGGCCGACCGAAGGGGTCGCCACGTCGACCTTGACCGGATCGAGCAGCGGAGGGCTGAGTTTCACACCGGGCGCAGTGAAGCGCGCGAGCAGCGGCCCCGCGATGATCGCCGTCGGGATACCGACGAGGAGGCCGTAAAGCAGCGTCCGGCCGAGGCTCGCGCCCAACGCGTCGACCGCGAGCAGCGGTCCGGGATGCGGCGGCACGAGCGCGTGGACGACCGACAGGCCCGCGAGCGCGGGCAGCATCAGCCGCAGCTTGGCCGTGTCGTCATTCTGCCCCTGCGGCAGGGCGGCGGCGGCGGATGCGACGATCGGCAGCAACAGCACAAGCCCGGTTTCGAAGAACAGCGGCAGGCCGATCAGCAGGGCGGTGAAGAGGCTGGCCCAGGGAGCGCCTCTGACTCCAGAAATGCGCAGCGCACCGCGCGCAAGGCCGCCCGCGCCATCCGACAGTTGCAGCATCGCGCCAAGCCCGAGGCCCAGCGCGACGACAAGACCGGTGCCGCCAAGGATCGCGCCAGCGCCCTTTTCGACCGCTTTGGCGGTTTCCTCCATCGGCAGGCCAGCCAGCAGTCCGACAGTGAAAGCGCCGCAGAGCAGGCCGACAAAGGGATGCAGACGGCCGCGAATGATGAGGAAGATGGAAAGCGCGATGCCCGCCACCGCCGCCAGCACGAGGCGATAGTCGGCGGGGGTCACAGGCCGGACTTCCCAAACGCTGCGCGATGCGCCGATGTTAACGTCATCGTTCTTCCTCCCCCTTTTGCGTTACAACCCAACCGAATCGTGGTTATGTCCGGTTGACCTGTTAGACAGGTTATAGTTGCATTTTCGCCTCTATCCAGAGTTTTTGGGCCTTGGTGCATTTTTTTGCTTGAACCTGTCTGACTGCATCCCGTATCGTTATCGCTACCGAATCCTGGAGCGGCAAACGCGGCTGGGGATTGGCCAATCAGGGAGAGGACAATGCACGCCGCCATGGATTTGCACGCTATTCTCGATCGCGATGACGGGGTTGCGCCACGCCCTCAACTGACGCCGACGCAGATGAAGGTGCTGCGCTGCGTGCATTCTGGTCTGCTCAACAAGCAGATCGCCTATGAACTCGGAATGGCCGAAGCCACGGTCAAGGTTCACATGACCGCGCTGATGCGCAAGCTCAACGTCCGAAACCGGACGCAGGCGGCGATAGCGGCGCGCAATCTGGGCTGGCTGCGCCCTGCCATGGGCCACGCGCTGGAAGGCTGAAAAGGACGGAACCGGTCCGTTCAGGCCTGCCGCAGGGCGCGGGCAGGCCGGATCGAGAGCAGTGGCAGCGACCCGGCAAGACCGATGCCGAGCGTCATCACAGCACCGCCAGCCAGCGTTGCAAGCACAACGCCCCAGTCGGGCGACCAGCCGAATTCGAATATCTGCACGATGACGAACCATGCCGCCGCGCTGCCCAGAGCCAGCGCCACTGCGGCAAGGATGGCTGCCAGCAATCCATATTCCAGCGCCTGTCCGCCGAGCAGTTGCGCACGGGTCGCGCCCAGCGTCTTGAGGATGACGCTGTCATAGGCACGCGCCTGCCGTGCGGCGGCAATCGCGCCGACCAGCACGGCGATACCCGCAAGGATCGCGACCGAGGCGGCAACGAGGATCGCCCGCGACATCTGCGTCAGGATGGTGCCGACCTGGTCGATGACGTCACCCACGGCGATCACCGACACGCCCGGCAACGCGGCAAGCAACGCGCGGGTAACGGCAGTGTTGCGACGCGCATCCATGGTGATCGTGGCAGCAAGGCTGTGCGGGGCCGCTTCCAGCGTCGACGGCGGGAAGACAAGGACATAATTGAATCCCATCGTATCCCAGTTGACCCGGCGCAGCGAAGCGATGCGCGCTTCGATCTCCCGCCCCAGGATCGAGACGGTGAGCGTGTCGCCCACGCCGATGCCGAGCGTTTCGGCGGCCTTCGCGTCGAACGATACGAGCGGCGGGCCGCGATAGCCCGGCGGCCACCATTGCCCGGCGAGGAGGTCGCTGCCTTCGGGCAGGGTAGCGCTGTAGGTGACGCCGCGCTCGCCGCGCAGGAACCATGCGCCTTCGGGCAGAGCGGGAAGGTCCGCTACACGCTGTCGGCCATAGGCGGTGATGGTGCCGCGCAGAACGGGCACGATGTTGAGCTGTGCCTCCGGCGCTTCGCGCGTGACGATGGATCGGAAGCGGTCCCGCTGGGGAGAGGGAATGTCGAGCACGATCTGCGCGGGCGCCTTTTTGGGCACGACATTGCGGATTTCGGCGTTGAGGCTTGTTTCGATCCCCGCCAGCGTCACGAAGAGCGTCAGCGCCAGACCCAGCGCCACGATCAGCGCAGCGGTCTGCGATCCGGGGCGATGGAGGTTGGCGATGGCGAGGCGCAGGAGCGGACGCCGCGTGGGCGGCAGACGCCGCGCAATCCACCGCACCAGCGCGCCCAGCCCGAACAGCAGAAGAAGGACGGCGGCTACCGCGCCCAGCACGGCGGCTGCGAACAGCGGCTCGGCAGCGGTCGCCAGCGCCAGCGCGAGGAGCGCCGCGATGAGGATCGCCATCGCCAGCATGGAGCGGCGATCAAGCGCCGGCCGGCTTTCGACCGGGCCGCGAAAGAGGGCGGCGGCAGGCTGGACCCGCGCCAGCGCCAGGGGCGGAACGGTGAAGAGGATCGCGATCAGAACACCGTAGGCCGCGCTGGTGACGAGCGGGACCGTGTGGAGGTGGAAGCCGGGCTGCACCGGTAGCGCGTCGCCCGCCAGCGCCACGACCAGAGGCGGAAGCGCAGCCCCCACCAGCAGTCCCGCCGCCACGCCGAGCAAGGCGACCGCGCCCACCTGCATCCGGTAGATGCGCGCAATGTCCGCGGCAGTCGCCCCCAGCACCTTGAGCGTCGCGATGCCGGCGCGTTTCCCGCCGAGATAGGAGGCGACGCCATTGCTGACGCCGATCCCGGCGATCACCAGCGCGGCAAGCCCGATAAGCGAGAGAAACTGGCCCATCCGTTCGATGAACCGACTCGCGCCCGGCGCTGCCGTCATGCGGTCCTTGAAGGTCCACCCCTCGCCCGCCCGCGCTTTCTCCCAATCCTTGCGGACCGTCGCTGCATCGTAGCGCGGATCGAGGCGAATGCGGTATTTGCTGGAATAGAGGCTGCCCGGCTGGACCAGACCGGTTCGCCGCAGCCCGTCGAGCGATACGATGGCAACCGGTCCGAGCGTGAAGCCTTCGCCCAGCCGGTCCGGCTCGTCGGCGATCACCCCGGTGACCCGAAAATCGACGCTGCCATACTGCAGTCGGTCGCCCGGGTTGATCGCGAGGCGCTCCGCGAGCGCCTCGCTGACGAGGATCTGGCTGTCCTCCAGCGGCCGATAGCGCCCCTCCTTCAATGCCATCGCGCCATAGAGCGGATAGGCGGCATCGACGCCCTTGAGTTCGGTCAGGATCGCAGGCGGCGCGGTAGCGCTTCCCTGCCCCACGCGCTGCGCCATGGCGCGCAGGCGGATGGTCTCGCTGAGCGTGCCGAGCTGACGAAAGGCTTCCCGGTCGCGCGGGCCGGCTTCCCGCTGGGTCATGCCGATTTCGATGTCGCCGCCCAGAATGACGCGCCCCCTGTCCGACAGCTCCTGCGTGATGGCGGCGGTCAGGCTGCCGATGGCGGCCAGAGCGGCGACGCCCAGGAACAGGCAGAGGAAGAGGAGGCGCAGGCCACGGAATCCCACATGCAGATCGCGCCGGGCGATGCGCCAGCCTGCGGCCCAGCCCAGCCCCTTCATGCGGCGCGATCCGCGACGATCTGTCCATCGCGCATCTCGATGATGCGGGCGCAGCGGGCGGCGAGCGCCGGATCATGAGTGATGACGATCAGGGTCGCGCCCGTGGCGGATCGCCGGTCGAACAGCAGGTCCATGATCGCCACGCCTGTCGCGGCATCCAGATTGCCGGTGGGTTCGTCGGCGAAGAGGAGGCCGGGGCGCGGCGCCATGGCGCGGGCGATGGCGACGCGCTGCTGCTCGCCGCCCGAAAGCTGCGCGGGATAATGGTCGAGGCGATGGCCGAGGCCGACCGCGCGCAATTCTTCCGCCGCAGCGGCGAACGGATCGGCCTGCCCCGCGAGTTCGAGTGGGACGGCGACATTTTCGAGCGCGGTCATGGTCGGCAGCAGGTGGAAGCTCTGGAGCACGATGCCGATCCGCCCCCGCCGCGCGCGCGCCAGTTCGTCCTCTCCCAGCGCACCGAAATCGACGCCGCCGACCTCGACGCTGCCCCCGCTGGCGCGCTCCAGCCCCGACAGGATCGCCATCAGCGAGCTTTTGCCCGAACCCGATGCACCCAGGATCGCAACGCTCTCGCCCTGCCCGACGGCAAGGTCGACGCCCTTGAGGATCGGCACCGGCGCATCGCGCGTTCCAAGCCGGAGAGTGACATTGCGCGCGCGGATCGCGATAGTGGCCGCGTCGACAGTCGAAATCATGGAAAAGGAGCGCTCCTTGGCGGGCAGGTTTTTGCAATATGGGGCGCTGACGCTGATTGTCCATCTGGCCGCAGCCTGTTCGGACAAAGCGCCGCCCCCTCCCCCGCCCGAACGGACCGTTGAAGCGAACCCGCCAGCCCGTCCGGACGCTCCGGCAGCGGACGCCAAACTGGTCCTCGCTTTCGGCGACAGCCTTTATGCGGGCTATAATCTCGATCAGGGCAAGGGGCTGGCGCCGATCCTCGAGCGCGCGCTGGTCCGGCGCGGCATCAAGGCGCGGGTGGTGAATGCGGGAGTGTCAGGCGATACCAGCGCGGCGGGGCGCGCGCGGCTGGCCTTCACGCTCGACGGACTGCCGCGCAAGCCCGACCTCATGCTGCTGGGTCTGGGCGGCAACGACATGCTGCGCGGCCTCGAACCGAAGGAGACGCGCGCCAATATGGAAGCGATCCTCACCGAGGCGCAAAAGCGCGGCATCTCCGTGGTGATGACCGGCATGATCGCGTCGCCCAATATGGGGCCGGACTATGCCGCTGCGTTCAACCCCATCTATCCCGAGCTTGCGCGCCGATATGGCGCGACGCTCTATCCGTTCATGCTGGATGGCGTGATCGGCAACCGGGCGCTGCTGCTGCCCGACGGCATCCATCCGAATGACGCAGGCGTCGAGAAGATCGTCGCGCGGCTGGAGCCTGTGGTCGAACGGGCGCTGAAACCCTGACCGGCGCTTATTCCTCCGGCCAGTAGAGACGCATCGGGTTGTCGACCAGCAACTTGCGCTGCAGCGCCTCTGTCGGGGCGATGCGCGGGATCATGTCGACCAGATGGCCGTCATCGGGAATGGCGTCCTGCATATTGGGGTGCGGCCAGTCGGTGCCCCAGAGGACGCGATCCTGATACTCCTCCACCAGCGGCACGACCGCTTCGGCAAAGGCGTTCCATGGATCACCCGTGGGGTCGAGCCGGTCGGGGCAGGTCGCCTTGAACCAGATGTCCGGCCGCGACTGGAGAAACGCACAGAAAGCCTTCATGTCGGCGCCGTCCGGTCCCTGCGTCACATCGGGGCGGCCCATATGGTCGATCACGAGCGGCACGGGAATCGCGTCCATGAAGGGGCGCAGTTCCTCCAAAATGTCCGCCTCGAAATAGATGACGACATGCCAGCCTTCGGGCAGCCGCCGCGCGACTTCGAGGAAGCGGTCCTTCGGCGCGTCATCGACGAGGCGCTTGAGGAAATTGAAGCGGATGCCGCGAATGCCGCCATCGTGGAGCGCGGCGAGATCCGTTTCGGAAATGGCGGGATCGACCACGGCGACGCCCCGCGCCCTGCCGTTCGAGCGGGCGATGGCGTTCAAGGTCGCGGCATTGTCCGTCCCGTGGCAGCTCGCCTGCACGATGACGTTGCGGGCAAAGCCGAGATGGTCCCTCAGCGCGAACAGCATGTCGGGACCGGCATCTTCGGGCAGATATTTGGCCTTCGCGCTGAAGGGGAAATCTGCCATCGGGCCGAAGACATGGCAATGGGCGTCGATTGCGCCTGCGGGCGGGGTGTAGCGCGGACGGGACGGCGCATCGTGCCAGCTTATGATCCGGTCGGTCATGCGAAAATCTCTCCGTCCATGAGTTTGCGCGCGGTACGCAGCATCGCCGCACTGGTGACGGCGCCGCTTTCGTCCAGTTCCATGACGCAGGTCGTCTCGCCGGTCGGATGTTCGACCGAAAGCGTCTTGCGGTTGCCGCCGGGAATCGCGGCGACTTCAGCCGCAGGCGATCCCTCGATGAGACAGGCGGTGGCCACGCTGACCGCGCCAAGCACGCCGATGGACGCATGGGCGCGGTGCGGGATGAAGCTGCGCACCGTCACTGCGCCGCCATGGCGGGGCGGGGCGACGAGCATCATCTTGGGGACAGATTTGTCCGTTACGTCGCCCAGGTTCATGCGTTCGCCCACGGCGAGCCGGATCGCCTCGATTCGCGCCTTGAGCGCGCTGTCCTTGTCGAGCGCGTCGCGATCCTCATAGCCGGTGACGCCGACATCCTGCGCCTTCAGGACGACGCAGGGCATGCCGTTGTCGATCAGTGTGACGCGCACGCCCTCCACTTCGTCACAGGCATTGCCCGTCGGCAGAAGCGCGCCGCAGGAGGAGCCGGCGGTATCGCGAAATTCCAGCGGAACGGGCGCGGCGGTGCCGGGCACGCCGTCAATCGCGGCGTCACCATCATAGTCGACCGATCCGCCGGGGGTCCGGACCGTCGCGATGGCGATCTGCCCCGTATTCTCCATGAAGATGGCGACGCGGGTCTCGTCCCCTGTGGTTTCGACCAGTCCGCGCTCGATGGCGAAGGGGCCGACGCCCGCGAGGATGTTCCCGCAATTCTGCGCGTCGGAAACGACCGCCTTGTCGACGAAGACCTGAAGGAAGAGGTAATCGACATCGACCCCTTCGCGTTCGGACCTGCGGACCACCGCCACCTTGCTGGTCAGCGGGTCCGCGCCGCCCATGCCGTCGATCTGGCGGGGGTCGGGCGATCCCATGATGCGCAGGAGAAAAGCGTCGCGCGCGGCGGTGTCGGCGGGCAGATCATGGGCGAGGAAATAGCCGCCCTTCGACGTGCCGCCGCGCATCCACATGACGCGGGCGCTGCGCTGGCTCTCAGACATATTTCAGGCCCATTTCGGCGAGGCGCGGGCGCATATCGTAGATGTCGAGGCCCAGTTCCCCGGCGGCAAGGCGAATGCGCTTGGCTTCCTCGGCCGCTTCGCGCGCCTGCGCCTTTTCCAGCACCGACACTGCATCGGCGCGGGGCACGATGCACACGCCGTCATCGTCGGCGATCACCACATCGCCCGGATGGACGAGCGCGTTGGCGCAGACCACAGGCACATTGACGCTGCCCAGCGTATTCTTGACCGTGCCCTGCGCGTGAATGGCCTTCGACCATACGGGGAAGTTCATCTGCTGGAGGTCGCGCACGTCGCGCACGCCCGCGTCGATCACGAGGCCGCGGCAGCCGCGTGCCTGCGCGGAGGTGGCCAGCAGGTCGCCGAAATAACCGTCCGTGCACGGGCTGGTCGGCGCGAGGAGGAGGATGTCGCCTTCGCGCAGTTGTTCGATGGCGACATGGACCATCCAGTTGTCGCCCGGCGGCGAAGAGATGGTGACGGCGCTCCCCGCAATCCGTGCGCCCGGATAGATGGGACGCATATAGGGGGCGAGCAGGCCGGTGCGGCCTTGCGCTTCATGGACGGTGGCGACCCCGCAGCGGGCGAGACCGTCGATGACGGACAGATCCGCCCGTTCGATATTCTGGACGACGACGCCGGACATGGCTCTTCTGGCTCCTGCTCCAATGACAAAGACGCCATGGACATGATCCCTTGCGCCCCGCCGCTCAAATCCGAACTGCCTGCGGCCCTATAAGCAATTACGAATTGTGAAGCGCGCCCGGACCCTCCGCCGCGGTGAAGCTGTCGACTGCGCGGCTCAGGCGGGCGATGGCGGCGGCTTCCAGATCGGGCGTGGCGCGGGGCAGGGGGATGGCGACGGCGAAAGCGCCCGCTATCTGCCCGTCGACCGCCACCGCCATGCCCAGACCGACAATGCCTGGCGTATATTCCCCGGCGGTGCGGCCCACGCCGCTTGCGCGGATAACCGAGAGTTGCGCGCGCAATGCCGCAGGATCGGTGATGCTCCGGTCAGTGAAAGGCTGGAGTGGGTTCGCGGTGAAATAGGCGTCCAGTTCCTCGTCCGTCATGGCGGCCAGCATCGCCTTGCCCGCCGCGAGGCAGTGCATCGGGCTTCGCGTGCCCACGCCGATCGAGTAGCGCAGCGACTGTTCGGCGGTTTCGGTAACGATAGCCTCCACCTCCCACCCGCGCCGCACGAAGAAGGATGCGGTTTCGTTCAGTTGCGCGCGCAGGGCGCGGACGAGCGGCTGGACCCGGTCCGCCAGCGACAGCGCGGCGCGCGGCTGGGCGAGGCGGGCCAAAGCGGGGCCGGGAAGGTAGCGGCGGCCCTCACGCGTCAGATAATGCCGCTCGACCAGTGTGGCGAGCAGGTAGGACAGGCTGCTGACAGGGATCGACAGTCCCGCCGCGATCTCCTGCGCCACGACGCCGGACGGGCAGGCGACGACATATTCGATGATGTCGATGGTGCGCATCGCCGATTTGACGGTCGATGGCGACTGGCTGGTCATGGCCCCCATTCCCTATTCAGAAAAGCAGGCTGCCCCGCCGCTCCGCGAACCGCCATCCCTCCCCGGTGAGGATGAAACGGTCGTGGAAGGAACCGACCTTAGGCGCGGGATCGCCGGTGAACAACAGCATTGCGCTCTCGCCCACCGCCTCAACGGGGCTGAGCACGTCTATGACGATGTTCGAGCAGACATGGCGCGTCGCGCGCGGCGGCCGGGCGAGGAAAGCGGCGAGGATGGCGTCGCGTCCTTCGATCCATTCGTCGGGCGCGGTGGGCCGGGCCATCCGCCCTTCCGGCGCGTAGAGCATCGCCACCTCATGCCACCGCGCCGCGTCGTTCCGATTGGCGTAGAGCGCAATGAGGCGGGCGCAATCCTGCTCGATGGCGCGGCGCTGGTCCGGGGTCATCGACTGCCTTTTGAGACAGCGATGTAGACAGCTAAACCGATATTGCATGAGGTGAGTCGGGTCATGGCCTGTCCGAATCCGTTCAAGAGTCGTTTCCGCATATATGAAATCATCATAATTACGAAGCGTCCTTTGCCATGGGCCATGCCATAAAAATTTGCTAACTGCGACACATGCAGGCCGACCAGTTCAACATCCGCTATCTCGCCGCGATGGCTGCCATTGTGGAGCATGGCAGCGTCAGCAAGGGCGCGCGCGCCGTCAACCTGACTCAGCCCGCGGTGACGCAGGGCATCGCCAAGCTGGAGCGTCAACTGGGCGTGGCGCTGTTCGACCGTGTGCCCGGCGGCATGGAGCCGACACCCGCGGCCCGGCTGTTCACTCCGCGCGCCGAGGTGGCGCTCCGCCTCATCGGCAGCAACCGCGTGACAGCCGCACAGGTGCGGGCCTTCGTGGCGCTCGCGCGGACGGGCAGCTATGCGGCGGCGGCGAGCCTGCTGGGCCTGTCCGAACCTTCGCTGCACCGGGCGGTCGCCGATCTGGGGCTGGCGCTCGGCATGCGGCTGAGCGAGCGGCGCGGGCGCGGCGTGGTGCTGACGCAGGGCGGCGCGGCCCTGTCGCGGCGCCTGCGGCTGGCGCTGGCGGAACTGCGGCAGGGGCTGGAGGAACTGGCCGCACTGCGCGGGCAGGAAAGCGGGCGGATCGTCGTCGGCGCAATGCCCCTCAGCCGGGCGCGGCTGCTGCCTGCCTCCATCGCCGCATTTCGACGCGCATACCCTCATATCGACATTTCCGTGATGGAAGGGTCGCATGCCGAACTGGTCGGGCCGCTGCGCGATGGCGACGTGGACTTCATGGTCGGCGCGCTGCGGGGCGAGGCCATCGGGCAGGAATTGACCGAGCAGCCCCTGTTCGAGGATCGCCCGACCATCTTCGCCCGGGCGGGCCATCCGCTGTCGCAGGGATGGACGGCGGACGATCTGCGCGCCTGCCCGTGGATATTGCCGCCCGAAGGGACGCCGTTGCGGCGGCTGTGGGAGGAAATGTTCGCGGCGCTCGGCGGCGCCCTGCCGCGCGTGCCCATCGAATGCGGATCGGTCATGACGGTGCGGCAGTTGCTGCTGGAAGGCGACTATCTCACTCTGCTCTCGGTCGACCAGTTGCAGGTCGAACTCGACGGCGGGGTGGTGGCGGACATCGGGCCTGCGCCGGGCGAAATCAGCCGGACCATCGGCATCACGACACGGGTCGACTGGCGGCCCACCCGGTCGCAGCAGCATTTCATGGCGATGGTCGGACAGGCGGCACGCGACCTCGCTTCGTAAAAATTTATGGGGCCGTTCGGGATTCGATTGGCCTGCGCGGCGGCCTTCCCGCATGTCTCCCGCCATGGAGCAGGACATCGGCCTCATCGGATTCGGCGAAGCTGGATCGACTTTCGCGCGGGCCGGAGACTGGCGTCGGCGCGCCTGTGCGTTCGACATTCTTCTGCCCGATGCCGCGATGCGCTCGGCAATGGACGAGGCAGGCGTGGCGCGCGCTGACGCTCTGACGGAGATCGCGCGCGCGCCGCTGATCCTGTCGCTGGTGACAGCCGATCAGGCGCTGATCGTCGCACGGCAAGCCGCGCGGCATCTTCGGCCCGGCACGCTTTATTGCGACGGCAACAGCGTTGCGCCGCAGACCAAGCAGGCCGCCGCGCAGGCCATCGAAGCGGCAGGCGGCCATTATGTCGACGTCGCGATCATGGCCCCCGTCGATCCTGCGCGGCTCACCGTCCCGCTGCTGCTGAGCGGCGCGCGGGCGGAAGCGGCGAAGGCGCGGCTCGGCGCATTGGGATTCGGCAACAGCCGCATCGTAGGAGACGCCGTTGGCCGCGCATCCTCCATCAAGATGATCCGGTCGGTGATGGTCAAGGGCGTGGAGGCGCTGACGGCAGAATGCGTCATCGCTGCGCGGCAGGCCGACGTGCTCGACGAAGTGCTCGCCTCGCTCGACGCCAGCGAGAAGGCGCGGCCGTGGCACGAGCGCGCCGACTATAATCTCGACCGGATGATGGTGCACGGCCTGCGCCGCGCGGCCGAGATGGAGGAAGCGGTGCGCACGCTCGATGGCCTCGGCACCGGCTCGGTCATGACGCGGGGCACGGTCGAGCGGCAGCGGGCGATCGGGGCCATGGGACACAGGACGCCGCCCGCCGGGCTGGCGGCAAAGCTCGCGGACATCGCGGGCGGCATGCGGGAACACGAAGGGGCGGAGCAGCCATGAGCCTGATTATAGATTGCCACGGCCATTATACGGTCCTGCCCAAGGGGCATGATGCGTGGCGCGAAGAGCAGAAGGCGGCATATAAGGCCGGCACCCCCTGCCCGCCCTATCCCGACATCAGCGACGACGAGATCCGCGAGACGATCGAGGCGAACCAGTTGCGCCTCATCAGGGAACGGGGCGCGGACCTCACCATCTTTTCCCCGCGCGCATCGACCATGGCGCCCCATGTCGGAGACGAGGGCGTGGCGAAGCAATGGGCGATGCGCTGCAACGACCTTATCGCACGGGTCGTCGTGATGTTCCCCGAAACTTTCGCTGGCGTGTGCATGCTGCCCCAGTCGCCCAAAGCGGACATGGCGAACAGCATCGCCGAGCTGGAGCGGTGCGTCACCGAGCTGGGCTTCATCGGCTGTAACCTCAATCCCGATCCGGGCGGCGGGCATTTCACCCATCCGCCGCTGACCGACCGTTACTGGTATCCCTTTTACGAGAAAATGGTCGAGCTGGACGTGCCGGCGATGATCCATGTGTCGGGAAGCTGCAATCCTGCGATGCACGCCACCGGCGGCTATTATATCGCGGCGGACACGGTCGCGTTCATGCAACTGCTCGAAGGCGACCTGTTCGGCGATTTTCCCACGCTACGCTTCATCATTCCGCATGGCGGCGGGGCGGTGCCCTATCATTGGGGGCGCTATCGCGGCCTTGCCGACATGCTGAAGAAGCCGAGCCTGGACCGGCATCTCATGAACAACATCTTCTTCGACACCTGCGTCTATCACCAGCCGGGCGTCGACCTGCTGGCGGACGTGATCGATAACAAGAACATATTGTTCGGATCGGAAATGGTCGGCGCGGTGCGGGGGATCGACCCCACCACCGGCCATTATTTCGACGACACCAAACGCTATGTCGACGCGCTGGAGATCAGCGACGCGGAACGGCACGCCATTTTCGAGGGCAACGCTCGCCGCGTCTTTCCGCGCCTCGACGCAAAACTGAAGGAGAGGGGACTGTGATTACCGAAGACCCCAGGCATCAGGACATTCACGAATATCTTGCCGAGTTCGAGGATATTCCCGGCACCCGCGTCTTTACCGCCAAGCGGGCGCGGCAGGGATACCATATCAACCAGTTCGCGATGAGCCTGATGAAGGCGGAGAATCGCGAGCGCTTCAAGGCGGACGAACGCGCCTACCTCGACGAATGGCCGCTCAGCGAAGAGCAGAAGCAGGCGGTGCTGGCGCGCGACTATAACAAATGCCTCGATCTGGGCGGCAATGTCTATTTTCTCTCGAAGCTGTTTTCGACCGACGGCATCCCCTTCGCCGAAGCGGTCAGCACCATGACCGACATGAGCTTTCCCGAATATCGCGAGATGATGATGAAGGGCGGCCGTTCGCCCGAGGGGCTTCGGTCCATCAAGGAGAAACGATGATGGCGCGGATCACCGCAGGCGTGGCGTCAAGCCATGTGCCGCTGCTGGGCGTGGCGAGCGACTTCGGCAAGGACCGGGACGACTATTTCGGCCCGATTTTCGCCGGATATGACTGGACCCGCGAATGGGAGAAGGCGGAAAAGCCCGATGTCGTGATCCTGGTCTATAACGACCATGCTTCGGCCTTCGACATGAAGATCATCCCGACCTTCGCGATTGGGTGCGGCGAGCGCTACAAGTCGGCGGACGAAGGCTGGGGACCGCGCGCGGTTCCGGACGTGGAGGGGCATCCCGACCTTGCCTGGCATATCGCGCAGAGCCTGATCCTAGACGAATTCGACATGACCATCATCAACGAGATGGATGTCGACCATGGCCTGACCGTGCCGCTCAGCATGATGTTCGGCAAGCCCGAGGCATGGCCGTGCAGGGTCGTGCCGCTCGCCGTCAATGTCGTCACCTATCCGCCGCCCTCGGGCAATCGCTGCTGGGCGCTGGGAGAGGCGATCCGCAAGGCGGTGGAGAGCTTCCCCGAGGATCTCAACGTGCAGGTGTGGGGCACCGGCGGCATGAGCCACCAGTTGCAGGGACCGCGCGCGGGCCTCATCAACCGGGAGTGGGACAACCGCTTCCTCGACGGACTGATCGGCGAGAGCGATCATCTGCGCCGCATCCCGCACATCGAATATCTGCGCGAGACGGGCAGCGAGGGCATCGAAATGGTGATGTGGCTCATCATGCGCGGCGCTTTGGGCAGGAAGACGCGGGCGCTGCACCGCCATTATCATGTGCCCTGTTCCAACACCGCCATCGGCCATCTCGTCCTGCGCCCCGACAATGGCGAGGGGCTGGACATGACCGGCAGCGGCGTGACTGCGGTCGCGGCGGAATAGAGCGAAATAAAGGAGCAGATTCATGCGTATTGCCCTGGCAGGCGCGGGCGCGTTCGGCGAAAAGCATCTCGACGGCCTCGAGAATATCGACGGCGTCACCGTCACCTCGATCGTTGGGCGCGAACTGGAACCGACGAAGAAGGTCGCCGAGAAATATGGCATCGGCCATGTGACGACCGACCTCGACGAAACGCTGGCCCGCGACGATGTCGACGCGGTGATCCTCTGCACGCCCACGCAGATGCACGCGGCGCAGGCCATCGCCTGCATGAACGCTGGCAAGCATGTCGAGGTGGAAATCCCCCTCGCCGATAGCTGGGCCGATGCGCAGGCGGTGCTGGCGAAGCAGAAGGAAACAGGCCTGACCTGCATGGTCGGCCATACCCGCCGCTTCAATCCCTCGCACCAGTTCGTCCACAACCGCATCGCGGCGGGCGAGTTCAACGTGCAGCAGATGGATGTGCAGACCTATTTCTTCCGCCGCAGGAACATCAATGCCAAGGGCGAACCGCGGAGCTGGACGGACCATCTCCTGTGGCATCATGCCGCGCACACCGTCGACCTCTTCGCCTATCAGGCCGGGAAGATCGTCGCCGCGCACGCGATGCAGGGGCCGATCCACCCGGAACTCGGCATCGCGATGGACATGTCGATCCAGTTGAAGAGCGAGACGGGCGCGATCTGCACCCTGTCGCTATCCTTCAACAATGACGGGCCGCTCGGCACATTCTTCCGCTATATCGGCGACAGCGCGACCTATATCGCGCGCTACGACGATCTGGTGAACGGCAAGGAAGAGCCGATCGACCTCACCGGCGTGGCGGTGTCGAACAACGGCATCGAATTGCAGGACCGCGAATTTGTGAGCGCCATCCGCGAAGGCCGTGAACCCAACAGCAGCGTCGCCAAGGTGTTCGACTGCTATCGCGTGCTGGGCGAACTGGAAACGCAGCTTATCTGATCTCTTCCCTTCGGGGTCGCAGGAGGGGCGTGGCCGTCGCAGACGGCTGCGCCCCTTTTTTCATGCCGACAATATGGGATGCGCCATACGCAGGTCGTCGAGCAGCGCTTCGATCAGCGCCACGTCGCGCACGCTGCCGGTCGGCGTCGCGTTCCAGTTGCAATGCGCATGGGTATCGCGGCTGTAGAGCCGCAGGTCGCCGATCGCCCTGCGCCAGTGATGCTTGCTCTTGCCATGGTCGCGCAGCAGCCGCGCGACGAGCAGGTCGGTCATCCGGTCACGCGTCATCGTCGTCCCTTGCCGACCAGTGGCCCGGCAGGTCAAGATAGGCCTCCAGCTCGCGCCAGTGCCGGTCCCAACCCGGCCCGCGCCGTTCGGGCGGAACTTCGCGCTCCACCATGCGCCGGGCGCGCGCGACGACATTGTCGGACGGCGAGTTCAGACGCCCGAGAATGCGGCGGATGGGCGAATCTTCGCTCATGGCGCGGCGGACACGCGGGCGCGGCGGAAAGCGGTGGGCGGCTGCCCCACATGGCGGGCGAAGAAGCGCGAGAAATAGGCCGGGTCGTCGAACCCCACCGCATAGGCGATCTGCGCCACCGACATTTCGGAATAGAGGAGCAGGCGGCGCGCTTCGAGCAGAGCGCGGTCGTCCAGCATCTGTGCGGGGGAACTGCCTGCAACGCGCGCGCAGGCCTGCCGCAGCGCAGTGGGGCTGGCGCCGAGCGCGCGCGCCAGACTGTTCACCGGCTCACGCGCGCGGAAATGCTCTTCGATCCGCTCACGCAGGCGGGCGACGAGAACCGCCTGCCGCGCCGATCCGCGTGGGGGCGCGGTGGCGAGAGAAGCGTGGCGCAGCGCCAGCACCATGAGCGAAAGCCACGCCGCCTCCACCGCCGCGCGCTGGCCGGGACCGGCCCAGCCCAGCTCGCGCGCCATGGCGAGGATCAGAGCCTCGGCCTGTTCGCGATCCTCAGCGGGGATGGGAACGGCGCGGGCCTGCGCGAACAGGGGCGCGAGATCGGCATCCCGGCTGGTCAGATGGCGCAGATATGGCTCGGCGATGGTGGCGACATGGCCGCGCGATTCCCGGTGCCAGTCGAAACCGTGGACGATGCCCGCCGGAATCAGCAGCAGGCAAGGCGCGTCGAACCGCACCTGCGCGGCTTCGGCCTGCATCGCGCCGCCGCCCTCCGCGATCAGGATGATGTGGTTAAGATCGCGATGCACATGCGGGCGGATCGTCCATTCGCTCGGGCGCGAGCGGTCGTCGAGGCTTTCGACATGGACGAAGCCTTCGGCCACGCCGCGCTGCGGTTCGCCGTAGAGATAGAAGCTGGGGACGGGCGTTGCGGGCATGATGGATCGTCCATCCATGCACCCGCGCGGCTTCTGCGGCAAGTCAGGCGGGACGCGGCCTCAGCATCAAAAGCAGCAGCGCCCCGATCAGCGAGCCGAACGCCATGCCGATGGCGACGACCGAAAGGCCGAAGCCCAGCGAAAAGAGCAGCCCTGCGACGATGGGTCCGAGCGCCGCGCCCCCGCGCCCGACGCCGATGACGATGCCGGTCCCTCCCGCGCGCACCGACGGCGGGAAGGACTGGGCGACGAGGGCGTAGATGCCGACGACCGCCGCGTTGGTGCAGAAGCCCGCCGCCGCGGCGACGAGCGCGAGACCCGAGAGCGTCGTCTGCGCCTGACCGAACAGCGTCACCGTCACCGTGGATGCGACCATGGCTCCGATCACCAGCGCCCGCACCGGCATCCGCCAGCTCAGCGCGCTCAGCAGCAGAGCGCCGAGCAGCCCGCCGACATTGGCCCAGACAAGGACGCCGCCCGCCTGCGAGGGCGCAAAGCCCATGTCGACCACGATCTTGGGCACCCATTTGATGATGAAGTAGAAGGTCATGATGTGGCAGAAATAGGCGATGGTCAGCAGCACCGTCGTCCGCGCGAGATCGGGCGCGAACAGTGCGGACAGCGACGGTTGCGGGGCCACCGGATCGGCAGGCGGCAGCGCGTCGGCGGGAGCCTTCCCCATACGCTCAAGGATGCGATTGATCCGGGGCAGCGCATCGGGCGGTCGTTTCGTCAGCAGGAAGCCGATGGATTCGGGCAGCAGCCACAGCGCCAGCGGCAGGACCAGCCCGGTGACGATCGCGCCGAACAGGAAGACGTCGCGCCACCCTCCCGCGACCAGCAGGTGCGAGGCGACGGAGCCGCCCAGGATCGCGCCCGCCGGATAGCCCGCCGCCATGATCGCGACCGCAAGGCTGCGCGCGCGGGCGTTGGCCAGCTCCGCGACCATCGCGTTGGTGCAGGCGAGCATTCCGCCGATACCGATTCCGGTGAGCAGGCGGATGACGGAAAGCGACACGACGTCATGCGCCTGCGTCGCGGCGGCCATACCCGCTGCCATGATGGCGAGGCAGGCGATGATGGTGGGCCGCCGCCCGATCCGGTCCGCGACCGCGCCGAGCGCGACCGACCCGCCCGCCATGCCGATCAGTTCCATCGAAAGGACGAGGCCCAGCGCCTTGCGGTCGATGCCCCATTCCGCCGCGATGCCCGGCGAGGCGAAGCTGATCGCCAGAACGTCAAACCCGTCGAGCGCGTTCAGCAGCACGCAGAGCGCGATGGCCGCGATCTGGAGCCGCCCCATCGGCGCTTCGTCCCAGCGGCTCTTGATGTCGGTGCCTTGCTCCATCGCCCTCTCTCTTTTTTCTAGCCCACCTCGAAGATGTCGAGGCGGACATGATCCTTGTAACGCGCCGCGCTGCACAGGAATATCGTCTTGCCCAGCCATGCGTGCGGACCGTCTCCCGCCACCTCGAACCGCGGGGCTGCGCGGAAATAATAGAGCGCCGGATCGACTGCCTCGCCCGCCGCGATACGCGCCAGCACGGCGGCGGGGCCATGGCGATAACCGGGGTTGGTGATAGAGATGATCGTGCCGTCGCTCGCTTCGATGGCATAGCGGGCGAGGATGTCGGCGGTTCCGTCCGCCCGGATCGACTGCCAGTCCGCACCGCCGGGCAGTATCTTGCCGGTAAGGCGGGGGCCGTCGACCGTGCCGCCGGTGATGGGGATGATGCGCTTGCGCACGCCGTCCACCATGCCCAGTTCCCGCGGCGCGCCGATCAGCACGTGCAGCCGCATGGCGAAGGTGAGCGGTGGCACCGGGAGCGAGACAGGCTCTGCGGCATGGAGGCCGGTCGCGCCCGAAGCCAGCGCGATAGCGGGAACGGCTGTAATCACGCGCCGCCGGTCGAGATCCCTTCCCATATCCGCTCCCTCTTTTTATCGGGCTGCCGTCAGCATCAGCGCGTCGAGCGCGACAGCTCCCCTACCCTCGGGATAGACGATCACCGGATTGAGGTCGATCTCCCGAATGGACGGCTCGGCGAGCAGGACTCGGCCGAGGGTGGCGATGATCCGCGCCACCGCTTCCACATCGAGCGCCGGGGCGCCGCGAAACCCGCGCAGCAGCACCGCCTGCTTCAGCCTGTGGAGTTCCGCAACGATCTGCGGCAGCGGCAGGTCGGGGGTCAGCAGGCGGACGTCCTGAAGGATTTCCGCCGTCACGCCGCCGAAGCCCGCGAGAATGACCGGCCCCCAGTCGGGGTCGCTCTTCGCCCCGATGATGAGTTCGACGCCGCGCTCCCCCATGGCTTCGAGCAGGGCGCCGTCGAGACGGATGGATGCGTCATGGGCGGCGACATTGGCGAAGAGGCGATCCCAGCCCGCGCGCAGTTCGTCCGCGTCTCGCAGGTTCAGGATCACGCCGCCCGCATCGCTCTTGTGGCTCAAATCGGCGGACTGCGCTTTGAGAGCGACGGGGTAGCCCACCGCTTCGGCGGCGGCGAGGGCTTCGTCGATGCCGGTGCAGAATGCGCCCTTCGGGAACGGAATGCCGAGCGGGGCGAGGATCTGCTTGGCGCGATATTCCGGAACGACGCCGCCTTCGGACGGCAGGCCGGGAGCCGGGAGGGGCGCGGCGGCATCTTCGCTGAAATCGCGACGCGCATGATCGTTGAGGCGCTTGAGAGCGCGAAAGGCGCGTTCGGTCGAGGGGAAATAGGGAATGCCGCGCTGGCGCAATTGCGCCAGATCACTGTCCGACACCGGCGCACCTTCGTCGAGTCCTGCGAAGATCAGCGGCTTTGGAGGATGAAGATCGTCCACCGCGCGCAATATGGGGGGCAGCTTGATGCCGACCGTCACCGGATCGGTCTGGATGATGCCCGCGACGATCGCGCCGAAACGGTCGTCGCCAAACAGGGCGGCGAGCGTGCGATAATAGAGGTCTGGATCGACCAGCCCCTGCGCCGTCAGGTCGAGCGGATTGGAGACGCTGACGAAATCGGGCAGCGCCGCGCGCAGGGCAGGCGCGCTGGCGTCATCCACAGGCGGCAGGTCGAGATCGAGCGCTTCGCACAGGTCGAGCGTCAGCGCCTTGAACGCGCCGGACTCGCCGAGCACCGCGACGCCGCCTGCGGGGATGGCCGGGCAGCGCAGCGCGATCTCCGCAATGTCGCCCAGTTCCTCCAGCGTTTCGGCGAAAATGACGCCCGCCCGCTGCACCTTGGCGCGCATGAGCTGATAGTCGCCCGCCATCGCTCCGGTGTGCGTCGCGGCGGATTCGCGCGCGGCGCTCGACTTGCCGGGGTGGAGGAGGACGATGGTCTTGCCCGCTTCGCGCGCGCGGCGGGCGGCGGCAAGGAAGCGGGCGGGTTTGCGAAACTGCTCGACGATCATGGCTATGACGCGGGTGGAGGCGTCCGCGATCAGATAATCGACATAATCCTCGACCCCGCTCGCCGCTTCATTGCCGGTGGAGACGGAGAAAGAGAGGCCAAGGTCTCGGCTGGCGAGCGTGGTCGAAAGGACGCAGGCCATCGCGCCGCTCTGCGACACGATGCCGATGCCCTTGCGGTTGCCGAGCGGCCTCGCGTCGGTTTCCACGAAGGTCAGCGGCACGCGGTCGATGAAGTTCGTCATGCCAAGGCAATTCGGCCCTTCGACCACCATGTTCGCCCGACCGGCGATGCGTGCGATCTCCCGCTGCTCGGCCAGACCCTCCTCGCCCCCTTCGGCGAACCCGGCGGAGAAGATGACCGCCGCTCCGACGCCGCGCTCCGCCAGCGCCCTGACCGCATCGAGCACTGCGACGCGCGGAATGGCGAGCACGGCGGCATCGACGCCCTGGGGCAGCGATTCGACCGAAGGGAGGCAGCGTCGCCCGCCAATCTCCGCCCGCTTGGGGTTGATGAGGTGAATGTCACCTGCAAAACCGTTGCGCAACAGATTGGCGAGCACCGACGCGCCCAGCGCACCGGGCTTGTCGGACGCGCCGACGATGACGACCGAGCGGGGCCGCAGCAGGCGGTCGAGCGGCAGGGCGGCGGCGGCGTCCGCCGGGGGCGGGGTCAGGGTCTCGACGGTCATGCCTGTGTCCGTTTCCCGATCAGGCGCGCTGCTTCGACTTGTCGTAGGCGCCCAGCCCCGGCTTGTAGCTTTTGTCGTCGATGAACTGCTTGATACCTTCCTTGCGGCCTTCATTATCGAAGCTGTTGGCCGCTTCCTGCGCGCGGATCAGATAATCCTCGGCATTGTCGTAGGTCATTTCCCGCACCCGGCGGATCGCGTCCTTGGTCGCCTTGAGCGCCACAGGGTTCTTGGCAAGCAGCGTCCGCGCGACCTCGGCGACCCGGTCCTTGAGCTGCGCCAGCGGCAGCGCCTCGTTGACGAAGCCCCATTCGACCGCCGTGCGCCCGTCGATATTCTCACCCATCAGCGCATGATACATGGCGCGGCGGAAGCTGGTGAGTTCGGTCGCGACCTTGGCCGCGCCGCCGCCGGGCAGGATGCCCCAGTTGATTTCGGACAGGCCGAACTGCGCCTCTTCCGCCGCGAAGGCGAGGTCGCAGGCGAAAAGCGGACCGTAGCCGCCGCCGAAGCACCAGCCGTTGACCATGGCAATGGTCGGCTTCTGATACCAGCGCAGCCGCCGCCACCAGCCATAGCTTTCCCGCTGCGCGCCGCGCGTGCCTTTCAGGCCCAGCGCCTCGGTCTCGCGGAAATATTCCTTGAGGTCCATGCCCGCCGACCAGGCGGTGCCTTCTCCGGTCAGAACCAGCACGCCCACATCGTCGCGATATTCAAGATCGTCGAGCACGCGCATCATCTGGCGGTTGAGGCGGGGCGACATGCAGTTGCGCTTGTCTGCGCGGTTGAAGCTGACCCACGCAACGCCGTTCTCGACGGTGAAGGCGACGGTTTCGAGTTCGGCCTGATCGACCCCCTCGAGATGCAGGATGTTGGTCATGAAAACCTCCGGAAGATGGATTAGATGGGATAATGGCCGGGCTGCGTCTCGATGGTGATCCAGCGCAGTTCGGTGAAGCTGTCGATGCCCGCTCTGCCGCCGAACTTGCCGTAGCCCGAAGCCTTGACGCCGCCGAAGGGCATCTGCGCCTCGTCATGGACGGTGGGGCCGTTGACGTGGCAGATGCCCGACTGGATCTGCCGCGCAACGCGCAGGCCGCGCGCGGTGTCGCGGGTGAAGACCGATGCGGAAAGGCCATATTCGGTGTCGTTGGCCAGCGCGATGGCATGGGCTTCGTCGCGGGCGCGAACGATGCCGACGACCGGGCCGAAGCTCTCGTCGCGGAACAGTTTCATGTCGGGCGTCACCCTGTCGATGACATGGGCGGGCATGAGGACGCCGTCCGCTTCGCCGCCGTTGAGCTGGGTCGCGCCGGATGCCAGCGCATCCTCGATCAGCGAGCGGACATGGGCGACGGTCCCGGCGTCCACCACCGCGCCCAGCGGCGTCTTGCCCTCGCGCGGGTCGCCGACCGGCATGGTGGCGACCTTCGCCCTGAACTTTTCCGCAAAGGCGTCGGCGACAGCATCGACCACGATGATCCGCTCGGTCGACATGCAGATCTGCCCCTGATTCATGAAAGCGCCGAAAGCGGCGGCCTTCACCGCTTCGTCGAGGTCTGCGTCCTCCAGCACGATGAGCGGCGCCTTGCCGCCCAGTTCCAGCAGCACCGGCTTGAGATTGTCGGCGCAGCGCCGCGCGATGATCCGGCCCACGGCGGTCGAACCGGTGAAGTTGACGCGGCGCACCGCGGGATGGTCGATCATCGCGCCCACGACATCGCCTGCATCTTCGGGCGCGTTGGTGACGAGGTTGACGATGCCGCCGCCAAGGCCTGCTTCGACGAACGCCTCGATGATGAGGCCATGGGTGCGTGGGCATTGTTCGGACGCCTTGAGCACCACCGTGTTGCCGCAGGCGAGCGGCACGGCGATGGCGCGGGTGGCAAGGATGATGGGCGCGTTCCATGGCGCCATCGACAGCACGACACCGGCAGGCTCGCGGATCGCCATCGCGATGCAGCCGGGCTTGTCCGACGGGATCACCTCTCCGCTGATCTGCGTGGTGAGGCAGGCGGCTTCGCGCACCATCGAAACGGCAAGCATCAGATTGAACCGCGCCCAGCCCTCGGTCGCTCCGATCTCCCCCATCATGGCGTCAACGAAGTTGCCGGCTCTGGCGTCGAGCGCGTCGGCCGCCTTCATCAGCGCCGCGCGGCGGGCATTGGGACCAAGCGCGGACCATGCGGGGAAGGCGGCCTGCGCCGCATTCACGGCGGCAACGGCATCGTCTGCGCTCGCTGCGGCAGCGCGCGTGGCGATTTCGCCGGTGACGGGATTGCGGCGCTCGAAAGTGCGGGACGCGGCGCGGGATTCGCCGCCGATCACGAGCGCCATATCGGTTTCAGGCATATCCGACTCCTCATTATTGCTATGAGAGATAACAACGTTGATTGCTATAGACAATAGCATTATTGCGAACGCATGGATGCATCGCTCTCGCTCGACAGCCCGCTCTCCGACACGGTCGCGCCGCGCCTCGGCTATATGCTGCGGCGCGCGTCGGCGGTGATGATGGCGGGGCTGGGCGCGGCTCTGGCGGACATGGCCCTGCGCCCGGTCGAAGGGACGATCCTCATTCTGGTGGGCGAAAATCCCGGCTGCATCCAGAGCGACATCGGGCGGACGCTGGGCATCAAGCGGGCCAATATGGCGCCGCTGGTGGCAGGCCTTGCCGCGCGGGGGCTGTTGAGCAAGACGCCGGTCGACGGCCGTTCGCTCGCGCTGACCCTTACATCCGAGGGAGACGCCGCGCGCAGGCAGGTGGAATCGATCATGGACGCGCATGAGGCACGGTTTGAGGCTCTGCTGAACGAAACGGACATGGCCGCTTTGCGCGACGCGCTGCGGATCATCGCGCAACAGGGGGAGTCCGCCCCGGATTAAGCGCCTTTCGCGATACGCGCCGCGCTCAACCCTTGGATTGGGCGGGCGAATGTGGAAGAGCGGCGGGCGCAATGCCTTGGACGACGCGCGACAGGAGCCTGCCTTGCCGACCCGCCCGATGATCCGCCTCCGCCACATCCTGATGGCGCTGGCCCTGACGGTGGCGGGCCGCCCGCTCTACGCCGCCGATCCTGCCCCGTTCGAACTGGCGGGACCGACGCTGCGCATCATAGTGACGCGAGGCGAGCGGACGCTGCCCATCGGCGAGGTGCCGAGCCTTGCCGAAGGCGACCGGCTCAGCATCGCGGCGCAACTGCCGCCCGATCAGGGCGCGCGCTTCATCCTGGTGTCGGCCTTCCTGCGCGGCGCGACCAATCCGCCGCCGAAAGACTGGATCGCCTTTGCCGAAACGTGGGCGAAGAAGGACAGGAAGCGCTCGCTTGAGCTGGCGGTCCCCAAAGGCGCGCGGCAGATGGTGCTGTTCCTCGTGCCCGACACGGGCGGCGCGGAGGGGTCGTTGCAGGACGCGGTGCGCGGCAAGCCCGGCGAGTTCGTCCGCGCGACGCAGGATCTCAATCAGGCCTCGCTCGACCGGTCGCGGCTCGATGCCTTCATGGGCGCGATCAAGGCGCAGGAAAACAGCCATCCCGAATTTCTCCGCACGCTCGCCCCGCCGCTCGCGCGCAGCCTGTCGATGAAGCTCAATGAGGAATGCCTGTCGCGCGTGATCGAGATGCAGGCCGCCTGCCTGCTCGACAATCGCGATTCGCTGGTGTTGGCCGATGTCCACACCAGTTCCATGGCGGAAACGCTGACGGGCGCGCCGACCGACCTCGCCCTGCAACTGAGCGCCACGCGCGAGGCGGGCTATGGCTATTACAGCCCCTATATCGCTGTGGTGCGCGACGTGGCGAAGATCTTCGGCGCGTTCAGCAATCCGTCCTTCGACTATCTGCCGACGCTGACCGTGCGGAAAGGACCGGACATGGCGCTGCTGCTGAACAGCGCGCCGTCCTTCGCCAAGCCCAAGTCGGTCATGGTGGTGGCGATGCCTTCCATCGAGGCGGACTCCCCTCCCCGGCTGCGCAGCGGCGCGGGCGGGCCGATCTGCCTTGCGCGGGCTGGCGGGCTGCTGCCGGTCGAGGGCGCGCCGCTGATCTATTCCACCGGTTATGCGCGCGATATGATGTTGACGGTAAAGGCGTCCTCGGGCGAGAGCATTGAGGTGCCGGTCGTCGCGCGCGCGGACCGGGGCGGCTATGTGCTGGGTCCGCAGGAGTGGCCCACATCCTTTCAGGGCACGATGGATGGACATCTCCATGGCCTGTGGGGCTTCGACCGTTTCGAAGGGCCGGACTTCACCGTGCAGTTGCCCGATGCGCAGGGCTGGCGGATCGAGGGGGATGCGGCTGCGCTCGTGGTAGGGCGCGACAATGGGCTGACGCTGAAGGGCGGCGCGCCTGCCTGCGTCGAGAGCGTGACGCTGCGGCAGGGCAAGGATGCGCCGATGGGCGTCGCATACAAGGTGGCAGGCCGCGATGCGCTGACGCTCACCCTGCCGCTCGCCGACCGCAAGCCCGGAACGCTGAGCATCGAGGTCAGATATGCCGGAATGGCGGAGCCTTCGGTGCTGACGCTGCGCAGCTATGCGCAGGCGAGCCGGCTCGACGCGCTCCAGCTTCACGCGGGCGACCGATCGGCGGTGCTGAGCGGACAGCGGCTGGACGAGGTGCAGGGCGTGGAAGCGGCGGGCCTGACCATGCGGCCAGACGGGCTGACGCGCGAGGGAAGCGTGGACCGGCTGCGCCTGCTGGCGGACGGCGAAGGCGGTGCGTTGCAGGAGGGACAGGAGGGCGTGGCGCGGGTGAAGCTGCGCGACGGGCGGACGGTCAGCCTGCCCTTCGACGTGGGAGCGCCGCGCCCCCAGCTTGCGCTGCTGTCGAAAAGCATCACGCCGCCTGCCGTGACCGGCGGCATCGTTCCGGACCTCAGCGGAGACGATCTGCTGCCCGATCAGGGCCGCATCATCTTTTCGGTCAAGGCGCAGGGCGCGACCCGCTTCGCCGCCAGCGACAGCCTGGAAGTGACGGGCGCCGAGGACGGAGCGCCGGTGATCCGACTGACGATGGGCGACCCCGTTCGGCTGGAAGGGCCGCAGGTCATGGTCGCGACATTGGACCCGAAAGCCGCAGCGCCCAATTTGTTCGGCCCGCTGCGCTTCCGCCTGCGGCAGGGCGAGGTGGCGAGCGACTGGCAGCCGCTGGTGACGCTGGCGCGGTTGCCGCGCATAGAGAGTGTTGCGTGCGACGGCGGACAGGGTTGCACGCTGCGCGGGCGCGACCTGTTCCTGATCGACGCGGTCGGGGCGACGCCTACGCTGGATGGCGCGGCGCAGGTCGCGCACGGCTATACCGGCGCAACGCTCAGGACACCGCCACCGCAGGGGGGCAAGCTCTATCTGCGGCTGCGCGACGCGCCCGGCCATGTGCTGAGCATTCCGGCCGCCTGATCGTCCATGACAGTTGGCGGATCGCATCGCCATTCCCCGGCTGCTGGATAGATAAAGCCGTTCGATCATCCAAATTTAAGGTTGGCGCAGCCATGGCTCGCCGGCAGGAGCGATGGCAGCTTCTCCCCTGAAATCAGTTTGGGAGAGATGCCGTGAAAACCCAGGTCGCGATCATCGGCGCAGGCCCAGCCGGGCTGCTGCTCGGCCATCTGCTGCGCGCGGAAGGGATCGACGCGGTCGTGGTCGAGCGCGCTTCGCCCGATTATGTGCTGGGCCGTATCCGCGCGGGCGTGCTGGAACGCACCACGACCGACCTTATGGACCGGCTGGGCCTTGGCGCGCGGATGCAGGCCGAAGGGCTGCCGCATGACGGTTTTCACCTCGCCGATGGCGAACGGCTGATCCGCATCGACATCGCCGCGCTCACCGGCAGGCAGGTGATGGTCTATGGCCAGACCGAAATCACCCGCGACCTGATGGCTGCCGCGCCCGAGCGGGGGCTGGAAGTGATCTACGACGCCGCCGATGTGGCGCTGCATGACGTGGACCGCGATGCGCCGTGGCTGAGCTTTACGAAAGACGGGTCCGAACATCGCATCGACGCTGCGTTCATCTGTGGGTGCGACGGGTTCCACGGTCCGTCGCGCAAGGCGATTCCCGCTTCGGTCGCGACCGCCTACGAGAAAATCTATCCGTTCGGCTGGCTCGGCATCCTCGCCGATGTGCCGCCGTGCAACCATGAACTCATCTACGCCAATCACGAGCGCGGCTTCGCGCTGGCGTCGATGCGGTCGGAAACGCGCAGCCGCTATTATATTCAGGTGCCGCTCGACGAGAAGATCGAGGAATGGCCCGACGACCGGCTGTGGGACGAGCTGGCCGTGCGGCTGGGGCCGGAAGCGGCGGCGCACATCACGCGCGGCCCGGCGATTGAAAAGTCCATCGCTCCGCTGCGCTCCTTCGTGTTCGAGCCGATGCGGCACGGGCGGCTGTTCCTTGCCGGGGACAGCGCCCATATCGTGCCCCCCACGGGCGCCAAAGGCCTCAACCTCGCCGCGTCGGACGTGCATTATCTGTCGGAGGCGCTGAGCGCCTTCTTCCAGCGGAATGACAATGACGCGGTGGCCCGCTATTCCGGCAGGGCGCTGGCGCGCATCTGGAAATCCGAACGCTTTTCGTGGCAGTTGACGAAGCTGATGCACCGCTTCCCCGACAGCGATGCGTTTGATCGCCGGATGCAGGTCGCCGACCTCGACTATATCGCATCGTCGGTCGCGGCGCAGACGACGATCGCGGAAAATTATGTAGGATTGCCGCTCTAGCCATGACCAGCCTCCCCACCCGCGCTATTGGCCCCTTCACCGTGTCGGCCATCGGCCTCGGGTGCATGAACCTGTCCCACGCCTATCTGCCGCGCCCGGATGCGGCGCAGGCGGAGGCGCTGCTGCGTCACGCGCTGGACGCGGGCGTGACCTTCTTCGACACCGCCGCGCTCTACGGCTTCGGCGCGAACGAGGAACTGCTGGGCCGCACGCTGATGGACCGGCGTCAGGATTTCACGCTGGCGAGTAAATGCGTGCTGGCCGAAATCGACGGCAGGCGTGGCCTCGACGGATCGCCGCAGGCCATCGCCCGCGTGCTGGAGGATTCGCTGCGGCGGCTGCGGGTCGACCATATCGACCTTTATTATCTCCACCGGCTCGACCGGAACGTGCCCATCGAGGAGTCGGTGGGCGCGCTTGTCCGGGCGAAGGAAGCCGGCAAGATCGGCGCCATCGGCCTGTCCGAAATGTCCGCCGCGACGCTGCGCCGCGCCCATGCAGTGCATCCGGTCGCGGCGATGCAGACCGAATATTCGCCCTGGGTGCGCAACCCGGAAGTCGCGGTGCTCGACGCCTGCGCCGATCTTGGCGTCGCGTTCGTGGCCTTCTCGCCGCTGGGGCGCGGGCTGCTGGCGGGCAATTCCCATGCGGCTGCGCTGATGCCGGGCGATCTTCGCGCCGGGATGCCGCGCTTTCAGGAACCCAATCTCGCCGCCAATCTCATACTCGTGGAAAAGCTGCGGACGCTTGCCGATCAGGCCGGGTGCACGCCCGCGCAGCTTTGCCTTGGCTGGCTGCTGGCGAAGGGGCCGCATGTCGTGCCCATCCCCGGCACGACCAGCATCGCCCATCTCGACGAGGATCTGGCGGCGCTGTCGCGCGACTGGCCCGACGATCTGATCGCGGCAGTGGACGCGCTCTTCCCCTTCACCGCGCCGTCGGGACCGCGCTACCCCCGCGACGCGCAGGCGCAGGTCGATACCGAGACATGGGAGGGCGAGCCGCTCGCCTGACCGGGCGAGCGGGCGTTCCCGTCAGAAGCCCATCATCCTGCGGTTGAGTTCCCGGTCGGCGCTGCCGCTGGCGAAATCGTCGAAGGCATGTTCGGTCACTTCGATGATGTGCCGCGCGATGAAGGGCGCGCCTTCCGCCGCGCCCGCTTCGGGATGCTTGAGCGCGCATTCCCATTCCAGCACGGCCCATCCGGCAAAGTCATATTGCGCCATCTTTGAAAAGATCGCGGGGAAATCGACCTGCCCGTCGCCCAGCGAACGGAAGCGGCCGGGGCGGTCCACCCACGACTGATAGCCGCCATAGACGCCCGCGCGCCCGGTCGGCCTGAACTCCGCATCCTTCACATGGAAGCATTTTATCCGGTCGTGATAGATGTCGATGAAATCGAGATAATCGAGCTGTTGCAGCACGAAATGGCTGGGATCGTAGAGGATGTTGGCGCGCGCATGGCCACCCACGCGGTCAAGGAACATCTCGAAGGTGATGCCGTCATGCAGGTCTTCGCCCGGATGCAGTTCGAAGGCGGCATCGACCCCATTTTCCTCGAAACAGTCGAGGATCGGGGTCCAGCGGCGCGCCAGTTCCTCGAAGGCATCTTCTATCAGACCGGCGGGACGCTGCGGCCAGGGATAGACATAGGGCCACGCCAGCGCGCCGGAAAAAGTCGCATGGGCGGTGAGGCCGAGGCGGCGGCTGGCGACAGCGGCCATCCTGACCTGCTCCACCGCCCATTGCTGCCGCGCCGCGGGATTGCCCCGCACATGGGGCGCGGCGAAAGCGTCGAACTGCGCGTCATAGGCGGGATGGACCGCGACCAACTGCCCCTGAAGATGGGTCGATAATTCGGTGATCGACAGGCCGTGAGCGGCGACGACGCCCTTCACCTCGTCGCAATAATCCTGACTTTCGGCGGCTTTGGCGAGATCGAACAGCCGCGCATCCCAGCTCGGGATCTGGATGCCCCTGTAGCCGAGGCCCGCCACCCAGCGTGCGATCGCATCAAGGCTGTTGAACGGAGCGGCGTCGCCTGCGAACTGCGCGAGGAAGATAGCCGGGCCTTTGATCGTCTTCATGTCACTCTCCGGGAATGAGGAGCGGTGTCCAGCCCGCGCCGCTTCTGCTGGCTTCGACCGCCGTGGCGATGAACGCCATCGAACGGACGCCATCGTCGATGCCGGGCAGCAGCGGAGCCGCCTCGCCGCGCAGCAGCTTTGCGAAATCGGCGTAGAGGTTGGCGAAGGCTTCCAGATAGCCTTCGGGATGGCCACCGGGCGTGCGGCTTGCCGCCTGGGCGTCCGGTCCCAGCGTGGCGTCGCCCGCCTTCACGATCTCCGTGCGCCCGTCGCCATGATGCAGCACGAAGCTGTTGGGCGATTCCTGCCGCCAGTCGATGCCGCCTCGTTCGCCATAGACACGCAGTCGCAGACCGTTGCGCTCGCCCACCGAAATCTGCGACGCCATCAGCACGCCGCGCGCGCCATTGTCGAACCGCAGCAGCACGGTGCAGTCATCGTCGAGCAGACGGCCCGGCACGACCGCCGCCAGATCGGCCAGCAATTCGGTGACGGTGAGGCCGGTGACGAACTCAGCGAGATGGAAGGCGTGAACTCCGATGTCCCCGATGCAGCCGCCAAGGCCGGAACGCGCGGGGTCGACACGCCATTCCGCCTGCTTGCCGGTGGCTTCCGCCGCCAGCCAGCCCTGCGGATATTCGACGACGACCTTGCGGACCGTGCCGAGCGCCCCGGCGGCGATCCGGGCGCGCGCCTCCCGCACCAGCGGATAGCCCGAATAGGTGTAGGTCAGCGCATAGGGTTTGCCCGCCGCCCGCACGATGCGGCGCAGTTCCAGCGCCTCGTTGAGCGTCGCAGTCGCCGGCTTGTCGCTGATGACCGGAAGGCCCGCCTTCAACGCCGCGCGCGCTGCGGGAAGGTGGAGATGGTTGGGCGTGACGATCGCCAGAAAATCGACCCCGTCCGGGCGCTGCGTTTCTGCGGCGATAAGAGCATTCAGATCGGAATAGGCCCGCGCCGCGTCGATCCGATACCGCTCTCCCGCCTCCTTCGAACGCGCCGCATCGCTGCTGAACGCGCCCGCGGCGAGGGCGATCCGCCCGTCCAGTTCGGCGGCGATGCGGTGGACGGGACCGATGAACGCACCGGGGCCGCCGCCTACCATCGCCATCTTCAACTTTGTCATGCGAATGCTCCAACGACCCTCTGATCGACCGCACCGAACATGCCGCCTTCCGCTTCGAGCCTGACGCGGTCACCGAAGCGCATGAACGGAGTCTGCGGCGCGCCGCTGTCGATCATCTCGATGGCGCGGCGTTCGGAAATGCAGGCCGATCCGGCGCGCACATAATCGGCGTTGGACACGGTGCCCGATCCGATGATCGTCCCCGCGACGAGGTCGCGGGAGCGCGCGGCATGGGCGACAAGCTCATGGAAACCGAAAGCCATTTCGCCGCCCTGCGGATGGCCGAACCACTGACCGTTGAGCGCGACTTGCATGGGCAGGTGGACACGGCCGTCCTTCCATGCCTCGCCCAGTTCGTCCGGCGTGAGCGCGAAGGGCGCGGCGGCGCAGGCGGGCTTGGCCTGCACCCAGCCGAAGCCGGTCTTCATCTCGATGGGCGCGATGGCGCGCAGCGACCAGTCATTGATGAGGATGACGAGCCTGATGTGCGCCATGGCGTCGTCGGGCGTTGTGCCCATCGGCACGGCATCGGTGATGACGCCATATTCGCCCTCGAAGTCGATGCCGTCCGCCTCGCTGGGCAGCGGCACATCCGCATGCCCCGGCAGGAAGCGGTCCGACAGACCCTGATACATGAGCGGGCGATCCGTTTCGATGGGCGGCAGGTTAAATGCCTGCTGCATCAGCACGCCATGCTGGGGGAAAACCGACCCGTCGAGCCATTGCCATGCGCGCGGCAGCGGCGCGAGCAGGCGCTGATGGTCGAGCGCCTCGCCTTCGCCCTCCTCCAGCCGCGCCGCCAACGCCCTAAGCCTTGGCTCAACCTGTTCCCAGTGCTCAATCGCCTGCTGCATCGTTGCGCCCGCATGGAGGCAGCGCCGGGCATCGCGCGACACGGCTATCAGGGCGCCATCGGCTGTCCCGTTGTCGATGGTGGCAAGGCGCATGGGATCAGTCCTCGAAAATGGCGACGGCGCGGGTCCAGCCTGCCGACGCGCCCTTGATCTTGTGCGGGAAGCAACTGACGGTGAAGCCGTTGCCGGGCAGGCTTTCCAGATTGTGCAGCTTTTCCAGATGGCAATAGCCGATGTCGCGGCCTGCCTTATGCCCTTCCCAGATCAGCGAAGTGTCGCCCGTTTCCTTCACCTTCCGCGCCGTGTGCGCGAAGGGCGCGTCCCAGCTCCATGCGTCGGTGCCGGTGACGCGCACGCCCCGGCTTGTCAGATAGATGGTCGCCTCATAGCCCATGCCGCAACCCACATTGACATAGTCGGGCCGCCCCAGCGCCATGCCCGCCGCCGTGTTCACCAGCACGATGTCGAGCGGCTGGAGGTCATGGCCGATGCGCGCAAGCTCGTTCTCCACATCCTGCGCGGTCACGACATAGCCATCGGCGAAATGCCGGAAGTCGAGCTTCACGCCGGGCCGGAAGCACCAGTCGAGCGGCACCTCGTCGATGGTGATCGAGCGCTCGCCGCCATTCATGGTGGGGTGAAAATGATAGGGCGCGTCCAGATGTGTGCCGCTGTGGGTGGTGAGCTTCACCCATTCCGATGCCGCGAATCCGGCTTCATCCGGGGTGTCCTTCGCCGTCACGCCGGGAAAGAATATGTCCAGCTCGGGCGCTGTGTCCATATGCGTCTGGTAAATGATTTCCGGCTTCAGGAAGGGAGGATCGCTCACCACGTCATTGCAGAGCGTGATCGACAGATCGACGAAACGGCGGGTCATGGACGCAACTCCGGCACGGAATAAAAGCCCGCCGGTCTGTCGCGCCAGGAGAGGAAGGCGCGGCGGACCGGCGGCATGACAGGCGGGCGAGCCTGTGTTTCGGAAAGAGGGATCACCGCAGCATCACCCCGTGGTTCCGCCCAATGTTTGGGCGAACCAGTCGGCGAGGAGGTCGCGGCCGTAGGCCATGTTGTCGGCGCCGACATGTTCGACACCGCCTTCGCGGGGGGTGAAGATCATCTTCTCGCGGCGGGGGGAGTTGATGAGCTGGTCGTAGAGATCGTCGGCGTAGGACGGGCTGATCTGCCGGTCGCTGGCGCCATGGGTGACGAGGAAGGGCACCTTGATCCGGTCCATATGACCGTTGAGGTTCATGGCCTCCGACCTGGCGAGGAAGTCGTCCTGATCCTTTGCGCCGAAGGCCCAGTGGACATGCGCCCAGTAATGCGGGACCGGGTTCTCGCCCTCGCGCGCCATGCGCCTGTCCTGCACCTCGCGCCAGTTGTGGTTCGCGCCCCACACCGCGCCGCTGGCGAAGCGCGGCTCATAGGCGACCGCGCGCGGCGCGAAATGGCCGCCGAGCGATATGCCGGTCATGCCGATGGCCCCGGGGTTCACGTCGCTCTGCTGCTCCAGCCAGTCCACCGCCTTGCTCGCCCAGCTTTCGCTGTGCGGATCGACGGGGAGGTTCTGGAGCCGCAGCGCTTCGCCGGAGCCCGGCTGGTCGACGCACAGGGTGGAGATGCCCCGCCGCGCCAGTTCGACCGGAAGGCCCGTCCAGTAGAGCAGTTCCTTGCAGCTATCGAGACCGTTGCAGAAGACGACGACAGGCTTTTTCCCTTCGCCCGGCGCGCGGGTGAACAGCGCGGGCATGGTGCCGGTATCGAGCGGGATCTCGACCCGCTCGCGATTGATCCGCCCGAGCTTCGTCGAACGGTCGAAGGCAGCGCGCGCCTTCGCATAGGTTTCCGCGCGGCCCGGCGCGCCATGGCCCTGCATCCGTTCGGCAACGAAGAGGTAGAGCGATGCGCGCTCCAGCTTGTTCGAGGCGGAGTAGGCGCGGCCCCTGCCCTCATCCTCGGCGGCAAGGTCCAGCAGCCTGTCGCCCATGCCCGCCCATGCCTTCATGAACATGGGCGTGCCCGCGTCCGCGCCGCTGGCGGCGGCGTCGAGGATCGGCTGGCACATGTCGACGATCTCGCCGATGCGCCCGCCGCTCTCCAGCGCGATCGCGACCGAGAGGTTCCAGATATAGTTGGGGAAGGGTTCGTAGAGCGCCACGGGGCTTACACCTCCCCGCCCGTGAACAGGCCGCTGTCGGCCTCCGGATGCGGCATGGTTTGCGGTCCGCCAACGCCGATGCCCCACTGGTCCATCACTTTGGGGCCGGGCACATGGACCTTCGCCTCATGGGCCTCGAAGTCCACTTCCTCCAGTTCCGAGGTATATTCGACCGCAAAGCCTGCGGGCGTGGTGAAATAGCTGAAGGTGTTGTTGCCCGCCGTGTGCCGCCCCGGACCCCAGCGCAGGTCGGTGCCCTTCTGCTTCAGGCGGTTGATGCCCACCATCATGTCGTCGACCGAGAGCATGTCATAGGCGACATGGTTGAGGCAGGGCGGTCCCGGCAGCACGGCGATGCGGTGATGCGCCGCGTTGCAGCGCAGGAAGCCCATGAAGTCGCCCAGCCAGTCCGAAACCTTAAAGCCCAGCACGTCGCAGAACCACTGCACCAGCGCCTTGTGGTCGGGCGAATGCAGCACGATGTGGCTGATCTTCTGCGGCACGCCTTCCCAGCGCTCCAGCGTCCGTGGCACGCGGACATGCACGTCGCTCGACACTTCGAAGGGCAGACCGTCGGGCGAGAAGAAGCGGAAGCCATAGCCGCCCCCCAGCGTGTCGAGATCCCTGGGCGCAAAGATGATGCGGCATCCCGACGCCGCCACCTGTCCGTGAAGCGCATCGACATCGGCCCGGCTGTCCGCCGCCAGCGCGATCACATCAACCCGCTTCTCGTCCGCCTGCCGCAGCCGGACCACATAGCCCTCCGCTCCGCCATCGGCCGCGAAATACACCATCCCGTCCCCAGAACCCGCCTCCACCAGCTTCCACTGGTCATTATAGAAAGCCCGCTCCGCCTCCACATCCGGCAACCCATAACCCACATAACGTATTTCCGTGACACGGCTCATGCGATCGGCTCCAGCGCAGGAAGGGAAAGGTCGAAGGCGATGTCGCGGGCGGATCGGCCCGCGAACAGGCCCGGATTTTCAATATCCACCCAGCCGTCCCGCCATGATTGCAGGCGGCGGCGGGCGATGGGTATGAGGATGTCGCGCCGCTCGCCCGGCGCGAGATGGGCCTTGGCGAAGCCGCACAGCGCCAGCTCGGGCGCGCGGCGGTAGATCTGGATCACGTCGCTGCCGGCGCGGTCGGACCGGTTTTCGACCGTGGCGCGCACGACCAGCCCGCCATCGTCGCCCAGCTCGACGCGAGCGGCCAGCAGCGCGATGTCGGCATAGCCCGATCCTTCGCCCAGCGTGTGCCGGGGATCGGCCATGCCGCGATAGCCGATCCGCGTGCCTTCGGCATAAGCGAGATCGCCGTTCGCGTCGGGGGTGAGGGAGAATGCGGGATAGTCGCTTTCCTCGCGCGCAATGGCGACGGGCATACGACCGCCCGGTTCGCGGTCGCCCGCCAGCACCTGAGCGATAGCCTCACCGAAGCCCTCGCCCGGATACCATGCGATCAGCAGCGCGGCGGCCCGGTCTTCCCAGCGGGTATCGAAAGCGTGGCCGACATTCGCCACGACCGCCGTCCGGGGATTGGCCGCCGTGACCGCTTCGATCAGCGCGATCTGCTCGGCGGGGAGATGCGTGTCCCCTCGGTCCTTGCTCTCGACGCTGGCGTCGGAGGTTTCGCCGACCATCAGGATCACCGCGTCCGCCTGCCCTGCGAGCGCCACCGCGCGGGCCAGCATCGCTTCGGGCGTGTCGGGGCGGCGGATGCCATACCAGAGGCCGTGAACGCGCGCGGGATCATAGGTGAACTCGACCTCGACCGCCGCTTCCTGACCGGCTCGCAGCGCAAGCGAAACGCTGCGCGCGTCTCCGCTCTTGAGCTTGCCCATGACATCGGAGGACGGGATCGGCTCCTGCTGCGCCAGCACCTCGGCGCCATCGACGCGCATGACGACAGGGCCGGTCGCGCCGAGATAGAAAATATGATCGCCATCCTGTTCGGCGCGGAAGATGCCGCGCGCAACGATGCGCGCAGGCTGGCCGAGCATCGCGACATCGTCATGCACGCCCGCGAACCAGACCAGCGAATTGGTGTCCCGCGTTTCGCTGGCGATCAGGCGCGCGTCAGCCTGCTGACCGTCATAATAGTCGATGGTCATGCCGCTTGCGAAGCCGTCGCCAAGGTCGCGACAGGGCGTCACCGGCATGGAGGGCAGGCGCGGCTGGGGATCGACACCGGGTTCATAATCGACACGCGCATGATCCGCGAAGCGCGCCATGATCGCTTCGAGCGGGCGCGCGGCTTGGGGGGACACGGCGATTTTGGCGAAGGTGCCGCCCTGATAGCAGGGCGCTGCGGCGTTCGGCCCGATGATGGCGATATGCCTGTCGCGTCCGGGAACAAGGGGAAGCAGGCCGCCTTCGTTGCGCAGCATGACGAATCCTGCCGCCGCCGCCTCAACCAGCAGATTGTCGGCGTCCCTGCCCACGATGGGCGCAGTCTTGTCCTGCCTGAAGCGCAGGGCAGCCCGCGTCACCCGCGCGGCGGCGTCCCTGATCCGGCCGGTATCGAGGTCTCCCTTTGCCAGCGCCTCATTCGCCCTGAAGCCGAGGAAGCGCGCCGGGCCGGGCATTTCGAGATCCAGCCCAGCATGCAGCGTCGCCGCGGTCGAATGCGTGCCGAACCAGTCGCTCATGATGAGGCCGGGATAGGCCCACTCACCCTTGACGATGGTGGTGAGGACGTGATGCTGCTCCGCGCACCAGTCGCCATTCACCCGGTTATAGGCCGCCAGCATGCCGCCCGCCCCCGCCTGCGCACACAGTTCGAAGGGCAGCAGATAGACTTCGCGCAGCGTGCGTTCGTCCACCACGGCATTCATCCGGTCGCGGTCTGTTTCGCTGTCGTTGCAGACCAGATGCTTGACCACCGACGCGGTGCCGGTCGATTGCAGGCCGGTCGTCCAGGCCGCGCCCAGCACACCGGCCAGCACCGGCTCTTCGGAGAAATATTCGAAGGCCCGCCCGGCGAGCGGGCTGCGGGCGAGGTTGACGTTGGGCGCGAGCACCATGTCCACGCCCATGCGGATCGCCTCGCCGCCCACCAGCGCGCCGACCCGCGCATTGAGTTCGACGTCCCAGCTTGCGCCCAGCGCAGTGGGACAGGGCGTCAGCAGAGCGATGTCGCGCTCGTCCACGCGGCCGCTGGCGATGCCCATGGGACCGTCCGCCATGGAGAGGGCGGGGATGCCCGCCTTCTCATAGCCGACCGTCGACCACATGGCCGCGCCCGCCGTCATCGCGAGCTGTTCTTCCAGGGTCAGTGTGTCGGTCATATAATCGTCTCCATGGCGAAGGCCATGATCTGCCGCGCCTGCGCATGGATCGCTCCGGCGATGGCTTCGTCGATGATGGCCCCGTCCGGGCCGAAGGGGCGCTGCTCGACGGAATTGACGGCGATGCCGACCGGCGTCGGCCACCCACGCATCGCATGGACGACATCGCGCAGGGCGGACAGCGTGGTCCCGCATGCCTGCCATCCCGCGGCGGTGACGACCAGCCCGACCGGCCGTCCGTCGAAATAGACGCGCGCGTCGCCGCGCAGATCCTCCAGCAGGTCCACCGCATTTTTGACGAGGCCCGAATAGCCGCCATGATAGCCCGGACTGCCGATCACGATGCCGTCGCAGGCGCGGATCGCCTCGACAAGCGCACGCTCTTCGTTGGTGCGGTCGGGATGTTCGGGATTGAAGTGGGGCAGGCGCGCCAGCGCGGGTCCATCGAACATCGCGGTTTCCGCGCCCATGGCGGCGCACTGCGCCAGCACGGCGCGCACGAGCCGCTCGCTCGACGACGCCTGCCGGAATGTTCCGCCCAGGCCCACGATCCGCTTGGGACGATCAGGCATTTGTCACTCCTTGTTGATGCGCGGCCTTCTGATGGACCGCGCACCGGTCGACGGCATCACGCCGGTTCGCGCACCTTGAACGCAGGCATCACTTTCTCGGACAGCAGTTGCAGCGTCTGGTTGCCGAGCCGCAGCCTTTCCTCGCTCAGCGGCCCGGTGGTGGTGCCGCACAGGATGTTGCCGATGCCCAGTTCCTCATAGGGTTTCAGATGCTCGATCACCGTTTCGGGCGAGCCGTAGAGGCACCAGGTGCCGATCCAGTCCTCGGTCAGCGCGTTGGGCGTCCGGTCGGTCTTCCTGTTGGCGCTGTCGGATTCGGCGCGGGCGTTGAATTCCGCCTCGCGCTCGATGGCGTCCTGATAGGAGCGCAGGATGACTTCCAGCTCCTCGCGCGCCTGCTCGTCGGTTTCGGCGACATGGACGCACTGGTAGGTGTGCGTCGTCCAGTCGAGCGCCCTTGCGACGACCTCCGGCGCGTGGCCCGCTCCTTCCAGCATATCACGGTAAATGCCAAAATATTTGGCGACATGCTTCATCGGTTCGGTGCCGCCGATCTGCGGCGGGGTGAAGGCGGGAATGAAGGCGGGCCAGCCATTTTCGGCGGCGCGGCGCGCGCTCGTTTCCTTCATGGCGACGGGCATCAGCGGCGCGTGACCCTTGGTATATTGCGCCGGTGCGATGCGCTGGAGCACGCGGCCCTTGTGCGGCCCGTTGTCGATCTCGATCGCGGGATCTTCCATGCCCTTGGCCCAGAGCCGTTCGGCAAGCGCCAGATTGGCGTCCGACACCGCGCCCGCATCCTTGTAGTTGACGCCGAAGCCGATCATCTCCTCGGGCGTCGTGCCGCTGCCGACGCCGACCATCAGCTTGCCGTCGGTCAACTGGTCGAGGATGTTGATGCGCTCGACGAAGCGGACGGGGTGGTGCAGCGGCACGGACACGACCGAAAAGCCGAAATGCATGCGCGGCAGCTTCGCCGCCAGATAGGATGCGAACATGAAGCTGTCGGACGCAATCGGCATATAGCCGTTGAAATGATGGTCCGGCATGAAGATCGCGTCGAAGCCCAGCGCCTCCGCCTTCGTCGCATGGTCGGTCAGATCGCGGATCAGTTGGCGATCTTCCTCGGGTGCCATCGACCGGGCGTTCAGAAACACGGAAAAGCGCATTATCCCCTCCAGCGGCGCAAATAGTTGGCGCTCATATGACGGCCGGTTTACATTGGCTGCCGATGCCGTCAGAATAGCTATAAATTAGAACCAATGTTATTATTACTGATAGGGCCATCATGGCGGCGATGTCAACCACGAAAGCGAAGTCTGATTCTATTTCCGCTGCGACCGAAGCGTCGCGCGTGCCTCAACAGGGGCGGAGCCGCGCTTCCTACGAACGGATGCTGACTGCCGCCGAAAAGCTGATGGTGAAGCGCGGTAACGACGACTTCACGCTGACCGAGGTGGCCAAGGCGGGGAAGGTTTCCATCGGTTCCATCTATCTGCGCTTCGACAGCAAGGACGATCTGATCCGCGCCGTCCATGGCCGCGTGCTGACCCAGATCGGCGAGGAACAGGACGCGATGATGCAGCAGATCCGTCAGAATGCGTCCACGCTCGACGAGTTCGCGCGGCAGTTCGTGGAAGCTTATGCCGAACTGCTCAAGCGCTTCAGCCCGGTGCTGCGCCCCATCATGTTCCGCGCCATCTACGATCAGTCGATGTCGGCGCTGGGCAAGAATTCCGCCGAAAATCTGGTGCGGGAGGCAGAAGCGCAGATGATGCGTTTCGCCGATGAATTCGGCCGGCCGGATCATGAGCGGCTGGTCGGCAACGTGTTCCGCATGATCTATTACACGCTCGCCCGCTTCCTCGGTCTCGGCTCCTCGCCCGAAGCCGCCAATCAGGGCAATTGGGAAGAGCTGAAGGAAGATCTCGCGATCATGTGCCCCGCCTTCCTGCGCGCGAAAGGCTGACCCTCACGCGGTGGCGAGCCGCAGCCCCGCACCGTAGAATCGCACCACGCCGGGGCCGTCCGCAAGAATGCAGAGCTGGACGCCGAAGCGCACGGCGACAGGCGCAACGGCCAGATCGGTGCGCAGCCGCGCATGGTCCGGATAATAATGCCGCCACTGTTCCGGCGGGTCGAACGGCTCGGGCACGCCCGCGATCGGAACGCCGGGTTCGCACAGATGCTGCCGTTCCAGTCCGCCATGATGGACACAGGCCCAGGTCAGCGTCGCACCCTCGCCGGTTTCCCACAGAAGCGAGGCTCCATCCACCACGCGCCCCGCCGGAAGCTGGAACGGGAAGTGGAACCAGACCTGCCGCCCGGACCGGATGCGAAAGCTGGAACAGAAACCGCGATGGAAGCCGCTGTCGGACGACCATGGCCTGTCGTCGACCGGCTCCATCCACTCCGCGCCGCGCTCCTGCACCACCACGGCGGCGGGCGCGAGCCAGACTTCCTCGCTCATCGTGCCGGAATCAGGCGATTGGCGCGCAGCCATGTCATGAACTGGCCAATCCACCCGTCACTCGTCGTTCCGGGACGGCCGAGACCGAAACCATGGCCGCCGTCCTGATAGAGATGAAATTCGACGGGCCGCTTCGCCCTGATCCACGCATCGACCAAGCCAAAGCCCTGCGACGCGAAGAAATGATCGTCGCTGGCCAGCACCGCGAACATGGGCGGCGCGTCCGCCGGAACGTCGCGTGCGGTAAGACGCCCGTAGATCGGCGCGATGAAGGCGGGCCGCTCCCCCGGACGGGCTGCAAGGCTGGCGCCGATCGTGGTGAACGCGCCTGCGGAAAAGCCCATCATGCCGATGCGGGCCGGATCGACCTTCCATAGTTTCGCGCGCGTGCGCACCAGCGACAGCGCGGCCAGACCATCCTGAATGGCGAAGTCCGGCGTGTCGGCGGGCGGCTTCACGGTGGAAGGCCTGCCGCTACGCGTGGCCGTCATGCCGTCTGTGAAATCCCTGAAATCGGCGGGTGTCGGGACGAGCCGATATTTGAGCACGAACGCAGCGACGCCGTGGCCGGCCAGCCATTGCGCGACGCGCGTTCCCTCGACCTCCATGGCGAGGCCTAGAAAGCCGCCACCGGGCGCGACGATGACGGCAGTGCCCGTCGCCTTCCGACTGGCGGGCAGATAGGGCGTCAGCGTCGCACGGGAGACGTTGCGGACGTTGACCGCGCCGTCCATGCGGAACCAGTGTTCGGGCGGCACATCGGGCGCCTGCGGACCGGTGTCGAGCGGGATCGCGTCTGTCTGCGCCGGCTGGGCCATGGCTTCGAAGCGAAAGGCGGGTTGCGCCTGCGCTCCGGCAGCACAGGCGCAGAGTGTGCCGGCGATCAACAGCGAATAGGCGGCCTGCCGCATCCCTTGCTCCCATATGATAGTTTTGCGCGCGCCCGATCCGGTGCCGGTCGCGCCGCTTCTATTGTAGATATGAGGAGGGGTGCGGCGGCCCCCGGCCCGCACCCCTCCCGATCAGGCGGCGAGTTGCAGTTCGCGCCCGGTCTTCGTGGTGGGGACGAAGGGCAGGTAGGACACCCGCATCCGCACCGCGATGTCGACCCTGTGCGCGCCGGGCGTCAGGCCGCCGGGGCGCCGCACCATGACCTTCGCCTTTTCGCCGAAGTTCCAGCGATCGTCATAGACGGTCTCCATCTCGTCCAGCGTCCAGCTCCGCCCCCGCACGGAAAAGCGGATGTCCTCGCGCGCCACCGGCTCGCCGTCGATGGTGAGGCCGATATCCTCGATCATCGAAAGGCCAAGGCCGCGATAATAAGGGAGACGGGCGAGCAGGGAAAAACCGGTCACTTCGCCATCTTCGACGACATTCTCGAAACCCTCGTCGCACAGCATCATCTTGTCGAACATGTCTCGTATCTCCTCAGGCGGCGAGCGCGGTGGGGGTGGGTTCGCCGATCAGGCCTTTGAGCATTGCCTGCTGGCGGCGAACCTGTTCGACCGAATCGACCTCCTGCGCGTCCTCGATCCAGCGGTTCCCCTCATATTCGGAGCAGATATAGCCCTTGTAACCGCCCTGCTTCAGCACCCGGACGATCTCGTCATAGGGAATGGACGGCTCGACCAGATTTTCATCCATCTGGTAGAATTTGCCATGGATATTGTGGATGCGGTGCATGTAATCGAGCATCCGTTTGGGTTCGAACGCGGCATTGTGGCGCAGCGTTTCCGCCATGCCCAGCGCCGGGCCTTCGCCGCCCATCTCGCGCACGTTCAGGATCACATATTCGGAAAGAACACGGTCTTCATAAGCCTTCTCGATATAGTCGGCGATGTTCCGCGGCACGCCGTTGCGAATGAAGCGCTCCTTCCAAACCGGCGGAAATTTGAACAGGAACATGCCCATGTCGGGCAGGAACCCGAGCGCGTCGGAGCCGGATTTTTCAAAGGCTTCGGCGTGGCGGATGATCCAGGGATGGTCGAAATGCAGCGGGGCGTGCACCTCGATCAGGATCTTGAGGCCTTTTTCCTCCGCATAGGGCGCGGCGGCCACCAGCACTTCGGGCGCGATCGAAACCAGAGCGCGCACATATTTCACGCCGAGCCGCGACGCGAAATCCAGATCCTTCCTCACGCTGGCGACCTGCTCCTCAAGCGACATCATCCTGCCCTTGTAGCGTTTATAGTCGAGCATGAAGTCGTGGCAGACGGGGGTCGCGCCATATTTCCCGATGAGCGCGTGCCATTCCTCGATTTTCGCCTCGTCGACCGTGGCTTCGGGCCAGCCCCAGAAGGTCTGCTCCCCAATGACCTCGATGCCCAGAGCGCCCATGTCGGCGCACGTCCTGAAGCAATCCTCAAGGGTCATCTTTCCCTGAAAGGTTTCGTGCTGGAAACTGTAGAGGCTGACGCCCCGCTTGATATCGCTTGTCATGATTTACTCCGCAGGAGCGATGGAAGGAGCCGGGGCGCGCGGTTCGCGCATGAGGCCGATGATGATGATGGCGGCGACGATCCCTGCCAGACCCGCCGCAAGGAACGCGCCCTGCATGGTGCCGACGATGGTTTCGGCCTGATGCACCAGCCAGGGGCTGGAAAACTGGCCGAAGAAGAAGCAGGCGGTCCACACGCCCATGCCGCGGCCGCGATGTTCGAACGGCAGCATGCTCTGCGCCCACAGGATGATGGTGGCGACAGCCATGCCCGCGCCCGTCTGCTGCACGATCAGCGCTGCCGTCAGCCAGCGCCAGTCCGGCGCAAGGCCGATCCCGGCAAGGCCGATGCCCAGCAGGCCGAAGAAGGTCGCGAGCTTCGTCCTGTGCGACATGCCGCCCATCAGGCGGAAGATCAGCGCGCCGAGCATCACGAACAGGCTGGGAATGGCGGTAAGCTGGCCGATGCGGGCGGAGTCCATAACACCGACCTCACGCCAGGCGAGCGAGCCGCTGATGATGAAGACATAATAGAGCGCTGAAGCGACCAGCGTCGTGCCGCCGATCAGGACGATGGACGCAATCGGGAAGGGCGTGCGCGCCGCCGTCTCCTTCTGCGCGATCTGCGCGATGGTGGCGCCGTCGGCGCGGCGCGGCTCGAACAGCCACAGGATCATCGCGACGAAGATCGGGAAGGCGACGGCGTAGACGAGGAAGATGCCGTTCCACCGCACCGCCGACGCCGCGCCCGACATCAGGATGACGCCCGAGGCGAGAAACGGGCCGCACACGCCCTGAAGGAACAGCCAGTCCTTGCGACCCCAGTCGTCCCAATAATCGGCGATCAGCGTGTTGACGATGGTCAGGATCGCAGCCTCCGCCACGCCCAGCAGCAGGCGGCAGGCGATAAGGGCGTTGAGGCTGTCGAGGAAGAAGGGCGAGGTGCCGACAATGCCATAGAGCAGGGTCGCGCCGATCAGCAGAGGGCGGCGACCGAAACGGTCGACGAAGAAACCGGCGAACGGCGCGATCAGCGCGATGGTAAGGCCCGGCGCGGACACCATCATCGGCACCTTCCAGCGTGCGTCGGGATCGGCGGCGAAATGGTCGATGATGGCCGGAATCGCGGGAAACATCGACACGATCGCGAAGATCGGCAGGAAGCCTGCGAACACGATGGTCGCGCCCTGCGGCACCATTGTCAGGCGGCGAAAGAAATCGACGATGGAACGCACTGCGCCTTGGCTCCTCTGGGCCGGACGACTCGTGCGCCGTCTCTAATTAGAACTATCATTCGTCTATTGGTTGGCGACAGGGCTGTCAAGCGTCCGCGTCCCCGGCCTTGACGGCGGGGCCGGCCCCCGGTATCGGACTAGAATAATGGTTCTATAAATGAGAGAGAAGATGCGGGAAGAGGGGAAGGGCAGCGCACGGATCAGCGGCGCGCCGCAACAAAGCGCTCTGGAATCCGCCGCTCTGCTCAGTCCGAAGCAACGCAGCCTCGCGCTCGCCATCGTCGCGACGGCCATGGTTCTCGACCTTGTCGACATGACGATCATCAACGTCGCCGTCCCGACCCTGCAGGCGCAGCTCGGCGCGAGCGACGCGGAGGTGCAGTGGATGGTCGCGGGCTATTCGACCATCTTTTCCCTGCTGCTGATCACCGGCGGGCGGCTGGGCGACATTGCCGGATACCGTCGCGCCTTCCTCATCGGGGTCGCCGGTTTCACGCTCACCTCCCTGTTCTGCGGCATCGCGCAGACGCCGGGTCAGCTTGTGGCCGGGCGCCTGCTTCAGGGTGCTGCGGCGGCGATCATGCTGCCGCAGGTCATGTCGCTCACCCAGATCATGTATCCACCTCATGAGCGGGTTTCGGCGCTCGCATTGTTCGGGATATTGGGCGGTCTGGCGGCGGTTCTGGGTCCGGTCATCGGCGGGTTCCTGCTGAGCGCCAACCTTTTCGGTCTCGGCTGGCGGCCGATCTTCCTCGTCAATCTGCCCATCGGCATCGCCGCGCTGATCCTCGCGGCGCGCATCCTGCCTTCCGGCAAATCGGCGCGCAGCCCGCGCCTCGATGTGGTCGGAACGGGGCTGGTTCTGGCGCTGCTCTTCGCCCTCATCTTTCCGCTGATCCAGGGCCGCGATTATGGCTGGCCGCTGTGGGGCTTCGTGCTGATGGGGTCCGCCATTCCGGTCGCGCTCATCCTGATGCGCTACAGCCGGACGCGGATGGCGCGGGACGGATCGGCGCTGATCGTGCCCGAACTGTTCCGCGCGCGCGGCTTCTCCTTCGGTCTGCTGACCACGCTCCTGTTCCAGACGGCGACCGGCGGCCTCATGTTCACGCTGACGCTGGCGATGCAGCGCGGGCTGGGCTTTAGCGCCGCGCAGGTGGGCATTGCGCATGTGCCCTATGCCTTCGGCGCGTCCTTTGCGATCGGCATGCTGTCGCGCAAGGCTCTGCCCCGCTATGGACCCGTCATCATAAGCTGGGGCGCGATGCTGATGGTCGCGGGCCTTGCCGCCCTGACGTGGCTCTTCCACGCACCGGACCTGATCGCGCAGGCGCCGCCGCTGCTGGCGCTGCCATTGTTGTCGATGGGCCTTGGCATGGGACTGACCGGCGGTCCGTTGCCGCCCTGCACCCTATCGGAAGTGGACGTGGACCATGCCGGAGCGGCGTCCGGCACGCTCAAGGCGACGCAGCAGCTTGGCGCGGCAGTCGGAACCGCCGCGATCGGCACGCTCTTCTTCCTCGTTCAGCCTGAAAAGGATATGGCCAGCGCCGACGCCATAGACGCATTCACCATGTCGGCGGGCGTGATCGGCGTCATCCTAGCGCTGACGGCGCTGCTGGCGCTTTTCATTCCCCGCCAGCTTCAGATTCGTGGCAAGACGGCTTCCGCCTGAGCGAACCGCTTGCGGCAGGCTCATGCATGCGATAATGAAATAGAATTATAGTTCATTTCAAGACCGGTTTCGACCGGTCGGGGAGAGGAAATGGCGGAAAGCCAGACAGGCGATGCGGCAAGGGCCGCGACAGGTGCGGTGGATCGGCGGCAGGTCGTCGGCGGCGCGGCGATATTGGGTGTGCTCGTCGGGCTGCCCCTCTACGCCTGGCAGCAGGTTCGTGACGGCGCGGATGGCGGGGCGAGCGATTCGGAGAAGCTTCTCCTTGCCCGTCTGTCCGATCTCGTCATCCCGACGACCGATACGCCCGGTGCCGTCGCCGTCGGCGTCCCCGCCTTCGTTGAACTCGCTTTGCTCCACGGTCTCGACGAGACCGCGCCCCCGGTCTCCGGCACAGTCCGGATGGCGGGCTATCGCGGCGGCTTTTCGGTGCTGGAGCAGGTGGCGCGCGACCTCAATAGGCAAGCGGCGGGCGATTTCCTCAGCCTCAGGCCCGACCGTCAGCATGCGGTGCTCGCGGCCTACGATGCGGACGCATTTGGCGGCGAGCGGCAAGATCATCCGTGGAAGAAGCTCAAGGCGCTGATTCTCACCGGCTATTACACCTCCGAAGTCGGGGCGAGCCGCGAACTGCAATATGAACTGGTGCCGGGCCGCTGGGAGCCGGACCTTCCCCTCCCCCCCAATAATCGCTCCTGGTCGAGCGACTGGACAGCGGTGGATTTCGGATGAGCATGGATTTCGACGCGATCGTGGTGGGTTCGGGCATCACCGGCGGGTGGGCTGCGAAGGAACTCACGGAAAAAGGCCTCAAGGTGCTGATGATCGAGCGGGGACGCATGATCGAACATGGCACCGACTATGTCACGGAAACCAAGGCGCCGTGGGAAATGGAGTTTCGGGGCGAAGGCGATGCCGAACTCTATGCCCGCGAATATCCAGTGCAGCGGCTGAACCGCCATTTCACCGAATTTACCCAGAATCACTTCGTCAACGACAAGGACAATCCTTACGCCGTGGCGGAGGGCACGCAGTTCAACTGGTGGCGCAGCTACCAGATGGGCGGACGGTCGCTGACCTGGGGGCGGCAGAGCTACCGCTGGTCGGACTATGATTTCGGCGCAAACAAGGCGGACGGCTATGGCACCGACTGGCCGATCCGCTACGCCGATGTCGCGCCATGGTACGACCATGTGGAGGATTTCATCGGCGTATCGGGCGCTGCGGAGGGGCTGCCCTCGCTGCCCGATGGCAAATTCCTGCCCCCCATGGCTCTCAATGTCGTGGAACAGCATGTGCGCAAGGCCATCGCGCAGAAATGGCCCGACCGCTGCCTGACGGTAGGCCGCACGGCCAATCTGACGGCGCCGAAGGAAGGCCGCGCGCCCTGCCAGTATCGCTCCATCTGCGCGCGCGGCTGTTCCTATGGCGCCTATTTCAGCACGCAAAGCTCCACCCTGCCCGCCGCGCAGAAGACTGGGCGGTTGACCGTCATCACCGACTCGCTGGTCGAGGCGGTGGACTATGATCCGGTTAGCAAAAAGGCGTCGGGCGTCCGCGTGCTCAACGTGAAGACCGGGGCGCGGACCCGCTATGGCGCGCGGATCGTTTTCCTCAATGCCGGGGCGTTCAACAGCGTGCACATCCTGCTGCGCTCGCGCTCGGAATCGTTTCAGAACGGCCTTGCCAACAGCAGCGGCGTGCTCGGCACGCACATCATGGATCACGCCTCGACCCTGTCCACCATGGCGATCATGCCGGGGTTCGACGATCGCACCACCTTCGGCAACCGGCCCACAGGCGTGGTCATTCCCCGTTTCCGCAACCTCGACCGCAAGGACGGCGACTTCACGCGCGGCTACAGCTTTCAGGGCGGCGCGCTTCAGAGCGGCTGGACCGCTGCAAAGCGCTCGGCGGGTATCGGCAAGGATTTCAAGGAACAGACGCACAAGGTCGGCCCGTGGCGCATGGTGTTCGTCGGTTTCGCCGAAAGCCTGCCCCGCGTCACCAACCGGCTGACGCTCGATCCGTCCAAACTCGATCCGCAGGGGCTGCCCATGCTCAATATCCATTTCGAGCATGGCGACAATGAACGCCGTGCGCTGACCGACGCGAAGAAGGAAGCGGCGGCGATGATGGAGGCTGCGGGCGGCCATGTCATCATGGGCTTCGATGAGCCGGGCATCGGCGGATCGGCGATTCACGAGATGGGCGGCGCGCGCATGGGCCACGATCCCCAATCTTCCGTGCTCAACCGCTGGAGCCAGGCGCATGACGTGCCCAACCTGTTCGTCACCGACGGCGCACAGATGAGCTCGTCCGCCTGCCAGAATCCGTCGCTCACCTATATGGCGCTCACCGCGCGCGCCTGCGACCATGCGGTGTCGCTGATGAAGGAGGGCGCGCTTTGAAGGCGGTATGGGCTGTGCCCGGCGTGGCGCTGCTGGCCCTCGCCGCGCCGCTCGCCGCCAGAACGATCGACAATCGGGGCATCGTGCGCGATTTCGTCGAGCGCTTCTACGACAGGCGCGACGTGGCGGGATCTTTCGCCGCGCATGTCGCGCCCGATTATATCCAGCACAATCCCGGCCTGCCCGATGGCGCTTCCGCCGCCGTCGAGGCGCTCGCCCCGATGTTCGCGGCGCCCGGCTCCCGCTTCGACGTGAAGCATGTGCTGGTCGACGGCGATCTGGCGCTGGTGCATCTGTTCGGTCAGGGCAAGCCCGGCACGAGCGGCGCGGCGGTGGCCGACATCTACCGGCTGAAGGACGGCAGGATCGTCGAGCATTGGGACGTGATCCAGCCTGCCGCGCCGGGCAGCGATCCGCTGGCGATGGCGGCGCACCCGCGCGGACCGGGCGACACCGCACGCAATCGCAGGGCGTTCACCGCCTTCATCGACCTGCTCTTCGCGAGAGGCGATGTCGCCGCCGCCTATGATCGCTTCGTCGCGCCCGATCTGATCCAGCATAACAGCCGCATGGGGCAGGGGCGGGCCGATGCCGTGGCGGGGATCACAGCCCTGCGCGCGGCGCCCGGCGCTGCATTTGAAGTGCAGCGCATCCTGGTCGACGGCGCCTTCGCCGCGGTCCATTATCGCGGCAGACTGTCCACTGAGGACAGGGGGGCCGCCATCGTCGAGATTTTTCGCTTCGACGACCGGGGCATGATCGTCGAACATTGGGACATGTTCCAGCCGCTGCCGGAAACGTCGCGCAACGCGCACCCGATGTTCTGATCCTCAGCCCTTATCGTTCGCCGATTTCCCGGCGGATGCGCTCATGCTTGCCGTCCATCGGCCAGAAGGCGATCACCGCGATCTGCACCAGCATGATGCCGACGGGCCAGCCATAATAGGACCAGCGGATCGCCGCTCGCGCGCCGTCCGACACGGCCTTGGGATCATAGCCGGCCATCCCCAGAACATAGGCGATGATCGCCGTGCCTACCGCCATGCCGATCTTTGTCGACAGGCTGATGCCCGACGACAGCAGCCCTTCGTTGCGCAGGCCGAAGATCCGCTCGTGATAATCGACCGCATCCGCCGCCATGGTGAAGATCGCCGTCATCGTCAGGCTGACCAGTATCGCCGCGATCAGGAAAACGCCGAGGAACAGCCCATGCTGCTCCTCGATAAACGGCAGCACGCCGTGCAGCGCGATGGCGGCGGCGAGCGCGGCGATGCAGCCCTTGCGGATGCCCGTCCGCCGGAAGATCATCGGCGCGATGAAGGCGCTCAGCAGCAGCGTGCCCGACACCGCCGGCAGCAGGATGCCGATCATCCACGGCGCTCTCATGACCTCAATGGCGAAAAAGGCCGTGACGGAGATCACGCAGCCGAACCGCAGGAAATTGAGCGTGCAGAACAGGAAAGTGACGAGCCACGCGCGGTTGCGCAGCATCTTGCCGATCTGCGGCCCGACCGCCTCGCCGCGCGGCGCTTCGTCATGATAGCGTTCCCTGCAACTGGCGAACAGGTTGAGCAGCGCCGCCACGGTCAGGATCGCGAAGACGCCCGCGACCAGTGCGAAGCCCAGCCGCTCATTACCGCGACCCAACAGGCCGACGAGTGGCATGGTCGCCGCGGTTGCCAGAATGACCGACACCGACGTGCCGATGGCCCGCGCGCTGCCCAGTTGCATCCGGCTGCCATGATCGCGCGTCATCATCGGCATCAGCGCCGAAAAGGGCACCGCAAGGAAGGAATAGAGGATGCCGAGCAGCGAAAAGGTCACATAGGCATAGGCGAGCTTCGCCCCCGTCGATCCCTCGATCGTCGTGAAGGTCAGCACCAGCAGGGCGGAAAAGGGGATCGCGGTGAACAGGAAATAGGGCCGGGTCCGGCCCCAGCGTGTCCGCGTCCGGTCCACCAGCAACCCGACGCCCAGATCGACGCCCGCGTCGAACAGCCGCGACAGCAGGAACAGCGTGCCTACGGCAGCGGCGGGCAGCAACGCGACATTGGTGTAGAAATAGAGGAGGAACGCGCCGACGACATTCCAGCTCAGCCCGCAGGCGAAATCGCCGATGCCGTAGCTAACCTTTTCCCAGGGCCGCAGCCGGTCGGCTCCGGCGCCGGGCGGAAAGGCTCCATCATGGTCGACGGCGACGGCTGCGGTCGTCATTGCGCTTTCCCTCCTTCACCCGGCACCGATGGCTGCGGAAACTGACAGGGCGGTCCCGCCGGTGTGGCCGGAACCGCCCTGCCTTATCTGGTCATGCCCGCCGCAACCGGCGGACATGCATTGTCAGAAATCGACCGACAGGCGCACACCATAGGTCCGGGGCGTGCCGAACTGGAAGTTGAAGATGTCGTCCGGTCCCGCCGCCGTATAACCGGCGTAGGTGAGCGGCCGGACATTCTCCAGATTGCGGACGAACGCCTGCACGCCGAACTTGTCACTTTCAGGCCGCCATTCGAGGCTGAAGTCCGACTGGGTATAGGCTTCCTGACGCGAGTCGCGGAAGTTGAAGAAGGTCATGTAATAGTCGCTCTTGAACCGCGTGGAGGCATTGGCGGTCAGATTACCCGCCGAACCCAGACGGAAGATGTGCTGATATTCAAGGCCGATGACGAATTTGGGCGTCTGCGGCAGGCGGTTGCCCGCCAGACTCGGGTTGTCGATCGCCAGCAGCGTGGTCTGGTTCGGGACGGCCGGATTCAGCACCGCATAGGACGCCGTGAACTCGTCATATTTTGCGCTCAAATAATTGAACGTGCCGGCGAAGCGGTCGTTGCGCGACAGGTTGACGACAGCTTCAGCCTCGACGCCCCAGATCGTCGCCTTGCCCGAATTGAAGGTCTGGGCGCCCAGAGCCGAATCCAGCAGCACGTCGTTCTGCAGATCCTTATAGTCGTAATAGAATCCGGTGACGTTGAACTGGTTGCGCGACCCCGGACCGAAGTTGAGCTTCACGCCGCCTTCGTAGGCGGTGTTGGTTTCGGGCTTGAACACGCCCACCGCGTCGAAACCGCCGGCCTTGTAGCCCGACGACACCTTCGCATAGATCAGCATGTCGCGGTTGGGCTTGTAGTTGAGGCCTGCCAGATAGTTCACCCGGTCGCCGCTGTAGCGCAGGTTGAGCGGATTGGCGGCCGGCCCCGGAATTTCGACCAGGCCCGAATTGAACTGGAAGCCGTAATTATTATAGACCGCGTGCCGCTTGTCCTTGGTGTAGCGCGCGCCGCCGACCGCCGTGAACTCGTCGGTAATGGGCACTTCGACCTGACCGAAGACCGACCAGCTCTCACTGGTGGTGGGGCGGCGGAAATAGTTGATGTAGCTGCCGACATTCCCGACCGGCGGACCGACGAACGGGTTGTAGAGGCCGGTGTTCGTGTTCTGCTTTTCCTTGAAGTAGAAAGCGCCGGTCTGCCACTGGATGCCGTTCATGTCGCCATTCAGGCGGATTTCGTGGCTCTGCGTCTTCACGCTCGAACCCCAGTTGCGGAAGAAATAGGCGGGCGGCAGACCGAGGCTGCCGTCATTATGGGTCGAACGATAGCCGCCGGTGTAGGTCAGTGTCGCCGCGCCGAAATCATAGGCGATGCGGCCACGAACGGCGTCCGACTGAAGGTTGAAGATGCCCGTGCCGGTCAGTGCTGCGTCATAGGTGTGGCGGTTGATACCCGGCAGGAAATGCGTGTTCTGCGGAATGCACTGCACGCCCGGCGTGTTGGGACCGACCTCGATGAAGCCGTTGAGCTGGCAATTGGCGCCCGGCCCGTTGGCGGGCAGATTGAGGTTCACCGATGCCTGCGTGGCAGGCACGATTTCCTGTTCGATATGCTCATAGGCGGCATCGACGACAAGGCCGTCGACCGGCTTCAGGCGAATCGATGCGCGGCCGCCCCATGTATGGTCGTCGCCGCTGCGCCGTCCGGGGACGGCTTTGAAATAGGGCAGGCTCAGATAGGGGCCGTTATGCTTGTTATAGCCCTTGTGGTCCGAAAAGATGCCGGACACGCGAATGCCGCCAATGTCGCCGAGCGGAACGGTCACGCCGCCGTCCAGGATCACCTGATTATAATTGCCATAGGTCGCCGACGCATTGACCGCAAATTCGTCACCGGGCTTGCGGGCGATGAAGTTGACAGCGCCGCCGGTCGAGTTGCGCCCGTAGAGCGTGCCCTGAGGGCCGCGCAGCACCTCGACGCGCTCGATGTCGAAGATCGCGGCGTTCAGCACGGTGGGGCGGTTGATATATTCGCCGTCGATGTTGACGGCAATCGACTGGTCCTGACTTTCGCCGTTGCTCAGCGTGCCTACACCGCGCACGGTGACGCGGGTCGCGGTGGTGTCGCTCGTGATCTGGAGCGAGGGAGAGATTTTCTCGATCGACGCGACGCTGGTGACGCCCGCGGCGGCGAGCTGCTCAGCGGAGATCACGGCAATCGCGATGGGCACGTCCTGCACGGACTGCTGACGATTCTGCGCCGTGACGATGATGTCGGCGGAAGCATCGTCGCCCGCCGCAGCAGGCGCGGCCTGCTGGGCATGGGCGGAGCCGGCCAGCGCGACGAGCGCCGCTCCGGCCATGAGTGCTGACATGCGGTTGAGATACATCATATTTCCTCCCCTTCGCGGCTTATCGGGTAGCCATTGAGAATTGCAATGATGGTTTTAATAACGCTTTGTCGCAACGTCAAGCCATATACGAATGCTAATTATAGTTTTGAGAAATGCCGCCGTGAACCCAGCCGCCCTCGCCTACGACCATAGCGGCCTTTGCCGGGGCGCGGCCAGCGATTAGGATTTCGCATACCGGCCCGCGACGCTGCGGCCAGCATCGGAAAGGCCCGTCATGCGCATCATCGCCGCCCTCGCAGCCGCGCTCCTTTTCTGCCCGCCGGGAATCGCGCAGACGGCTCTCCCCCGCATCGAAAGCCGCGACGGCCGCCATGCGCTGATGGTCGACGGCGCGCCTTTCCTGATTCTTGGCGGACAGGCGAACAACAGCAGCAACTATGCGCGCCCCCTGAAGCAGGTCTGGCCCGTGCTCGACCGCATCGGCGCGAACACGCTCGAAATGCCGGTCGCATGGGAACAGGTGGAACCGCGCGAGGGACAGTTCGATTTTTCCTTCGTCCAGACCCTGCTCGATGAGGCGCAGGCGCATGACAGGCGCATCGTGCTTCTGTGGTTCGGAGCCTACAAGAATACCGGCCTGTCCTACACGCCCGGCTGGGTGAAGCTCGACAACCGGCGCTTTCCCCGCATGAAGAAGCCGGACGGCAGCGATCATGACGTGCTCTCGCCCCATGGCGCAGCGACTCTGGCGGCGGACAGGCGCGCCTTCGTGGCGCTGATGACCTATGTGCGCGACCATGATCCGACGCACCGCATCATCATGGTGCAGCCGGAGAATGAGACCGGCAGCTATAGCAACCCGCGCGACTACAGCCCGGAGGCGCAGCGGCTCTTCGACGGCCCCGTTCCCGCCGCCCTGACCCGCGCTCTGGGCAAGGCAGCGGGCAACTGGCGCGCGGTCTTCGGCGATCGGGCCGACCGCGCGTTCAATACATGGCACACCGCCCGCTATGTCGAGGCGCTGGCGGCGGCGGGCAAGGCGGTCAAACCGCTTCCCATGTATGTCAACGCCGCGCTCGCCTCCGATCCGTTCGCCGTTCCCGACCCTGTGAAAATCTCCAGCGGCGGCCCGCAGGGCGATGTCATCGCGATCTGGAAGGCGGCGGCTCCCTCGGTGGATGTCGAGGCTCCCGACATTTACGATCGCGCCAGCCGCAATGTGATGAAGCATCTCGACCTCTACACGCGTCCCGACAATGCGCTGCTGATTCCGGAAATCGGCAATGCGCGGGAATATGCCCGCTATTTCTGGGCCGCGCTGGGGAAGGGAGCGATCGGCTTTTCTCCCTTCGGCATGGACGACACGGGCTATTTCAACCATCCGCTCGGCGCGAAGACGTTGGACGACGCGACGCTCGACGCCTTCGCCGTCAAATATCGCTTCGTCGGACAGGCCATGCGCGCCTGGGCGAAGATCGCCTTCACGCACCCGACATGGGGCGTCGCAAAGCCCGATGACGGCGCGCCGGTCGTCACGACCATGGGCGAGTGGACCATCACCGCGAGCTTTGGCGAATGGCAGTTCGGCCGGCGCGAATGGTTCGCCGAAGCGGGCCGCCCCGCCATCGACAGCGAGCCGGTCGGCGGCGGCATCGTCGCGCAGCTTGGCGATGATGAATTTCTCGTCGCGGGGGATCATGTCCGCATGACCTTCGCCCCGCGCGCGGGCGGTAAGCCCAACGGTCTCGTCGTGCGCGTGGAAGAAGGTCATTTCGAAGGCGAGCGCTGGATATTCGACCGCGTCTGGAATGGCGACCAGACCGACTATGGCCTCAACTTCACCGACAGGCCGGTGTGGCTCAGGGTGGCGATGGGCCATTATCGCTGACGCCCGCGCATCCGTACCGCCCCGTATCATTTTACCGAAACCCCAGAATCCATCTTTTCTCCCGACGTCGCTGTGATAATTTATCGGTAAGGAGAGAGTGGAGAGAACCATGCTGTTACTGGCACGGTGTCTGGACTGGCTGTGCGCGATGCTTGCGTCGGGCGTCGAGAATGAGACGCGCGTCAATACGCTGATTTGCCCGCTGGCCCGGCACGATCGTCGTAAGGCCGCCCCGTCGCGTCAGGACTGATCGGCAAGCGCTCAGGCGGCCGTCACGCCCTGATCCGCAGCGTCGCTACCGCCGCCACCAGCAGCGTCGCCGCCGCAAAGGCCATGGTCCAGATCGGGTCGCCCGGAAAGAACGCCTTCAGGATCGACCCCATCGCCGTCGCGACCAGCAGTTGCGGCAGCACCACGAAGATGTTGAACACCCCCATATAGACGCCGAGTTTCTCCGCCGGCAGGTTCGACGCCAGGATGGCATAGGGCATGGCGAGGATGGACGCCCAGGCGATCCCGATACCCACTTCGCTCACCAGCAGCATCTGCGGATCGCGCAGGAAAAGGAAGCTCGCAAAGCCCAGCGCGCCCAGCGTCAGGCACAGGGCGTGGGTGCGGCCCTTGCCGATCCGCCGCGCCACCCATGGCAGGATCGTCAGTGCCGCCACCGCCGCCACGCCATTATAGACTGAAAACAGCACGCCGACCCAGTTGCCGCCCTCCTGATAGGCTGCGCTCGCCGGATCGGCGGACCCGAACATATATTGCGCGACTACCGGCGTCGTGTGAATCCACATGATGAACAGCGCCGACCAACTAAAGAACTGCACGAGCGCCAGCCGCCGCATCACCGGCGGCATTCCGGCCATGTCGGCGACGATCTGCGCCAGCATGGTCCCGCTCCGCCCGCGGCGCGCCAGCAGGATCGCGGCCAGCGTCGCTGCGCCATATCCTGTCAGCAGCGCAGCGAGCAGATAGACTTCCTTCTCCATGCCCCACGCAGGAACGAGCAGCGCGGCGACCGTGCCCGCCCCCATCCACAGGAAGCAGGGCCAAAGGCTACGCGCGCCAAGGTCCGGCCCGGCATGGTCGCTCCGCGTCTCCTGCGCAAAGCCGCGCATTTCCTCGGGGGTGAACTCGCGCGTCGTCGCCACCGTCCACAGCACCGCGCCCAGCAGCGCCGCGCCTCCCGCCCAGAAACTGTAGCGCACCGTATCGGGCAGGTCGCCTGCCGCCGCGAGGTTCGACACCCCGGCCCGGTCGAGCAGCCAGGGAAACAGCGACCCGATCACCGCGCCCGCGCCGATGAAGGCGGTCTGAACGCCATAGCCCAGCGTATGCTGGTCCTTGCGCAGCATATCGCCCACGAACGCGCGGAACGGTTCCATCGACACGTTGAGGCTGGCGTCCAGCATCCAGAGCAGCAGTGCGGCGGCCAGCAGGCTGTGGCTGTATGGCATGCCCGTCAGCGCAAGGCAGGACAGGACCGCCCCGGCAAGGAAATAGGGCCGCCGCCGCCCCCATCGCCCCAGCCATGTCCGATCCGACAGATGGCCGATCACCGGCTGCACCAGCAGGCCCGTCAGCGGCGCGGCGATCCACAGCACCGACAGATCGTCGATGCTGGACCCGAGCGACTGGAAGACGCGGCTCATATTCGCATTCTGCAATGCAAAGCCGATCTGGATGCCGAAGAAGCCGAAACTGATATTCCACAATCCGGCAAAGCCCTGCCGTGGCTTTTCCATACATCCCTCCCGCGCGGTCCTTTGCGCCGCCGCGCCCTTTCCGCTTGCACGATCCCTGCCGGGGGACAAGCCATGCATACGAATACGCAGGCGGGCCCATCCCTATCGCCGTCTCATCCGGCAATCCGCCCGCAGCACGGGCCGAACCCGATGGAAACGAAGCCGTCCGCGCGCGCGCGTGCGGATAATGTCACTTCGTCGCCATCTTCCAGGAACGACCGCGTCTCCCCGCCGGGCAGCGTGACCGGCGTCTTCCCGCCCCGGCTCATTTCGATCAGGCTGCCGCAGCTTTCCTGCGTCTCCCCGGAAATCGTGCCCGTTCCCAACAGGTCGCCGGGCTGGAGATTGCAGCCGTTGGAACTGTGATGCGTCACCATCTGCGCCGGGGTCCAGTACATCGACGTCGCCGATCCCTGACTGATCCGGTGCGCCGCCATCCCCCGCTCCCGCATCGCGCGGGAGGAAAGATGCACCTCCAGCTCGACGTTGAGCGCGCCTGCCGCCTGATCGGCGTCGCTCCACAGATAATCGAGCGGACGCGGATCGCCCGCCGCGCGCGCCGCCTGCGCGACCCGAAAGGGTGCCAGCGCTTCCGCGGTGACGACCCATGGCGAGATGGTGGAATGGAAGCTCTTGGACAGGAACGGGCCGAGCGGCTGATATTCCCATGCCTGTATGTCCCGCGCCGACCAGTCGTTGAGCAGGCAATAGCCCGCGATATGATCGCCCGCAGCGTCAATCTGGACCGGTTCGCCCGGCGCATTGCCCGGCCCGATCCACACCCCCATTTCCAGCTCGAAATCGAGGCGGCGGGTCGGGGCAAAGACCGGTGCGTCCGCGTCAGGCGGTTTGATCTGCCCCTTTGGCCGCCGCACCGGCTCGCCCGACATGCGGACCGACGACGCCCGGCCATGATAGCCGATCGGCACCCACCGATAATTGGGCAGCAGCGGACTGTCGGGACGGAACATCGCCCCGATATTCCGCGCATGATGGATGCCGACATAGAAGTCGCTATAATCGCCGATCCGTGTGGGCATATGCAGGGTGCAGCCCGCCGCATCATGCAGATGTGGCGCCACGGCGTCACGAAACGCCGTGACGCTCAGCAGTTCCGAAATCCGCCGCCGCAGCGCCCTTCGCGCGATAGCGGGCAGGGCGAACAGCGCGTTGAGACTGTCCGCCTGCACCACGGCGGCCACTTCGGCGGGAAGGAGTCCCGCTACGCCCCGCAGATCGAGAATGGCGTCGCCAATCGCCACGCCGGGCCGCCTGTCCCCCCCTGAGGGCGAGAAGATGCCGAAGGGAAGGTTCTGGACCGGAAAGTCGGGATGACCCCGCGCACTCTCCACCCAGCTTGTCAGCGCGGGGTTGTGGGTTTCGTCGATCATCGGGGCAGTTCCGCCTTCGCAAATCCGTTCCACACGCTGTCATAATCGTCCTGCGCCCGCGCCATGGCATAGTCGGTCAGCCGGTATGGCCAGCAGCTTTCGACCATGAACGCCATGGTTCCGTCGATCCTGTGCGGCTTGAGGTCGGCGCGGCTCGCCGCCTCCCAGCTCGCCCGATCCGGCCCATGCCCGGCCATCAGATTGTGCAGGCTGAGACCGCCGGGGACGAACCCTTCCGCCTTCGCGTCATAAGCGCCATGGATCAGGCCCATCGCCTCGCTCATGACGTTGCGGTGGAACCAGGGCGGGCGGAACGTGTCCTCCGCCACCATCCAGCGCGGCGGAAAGATCACGAAATCGGCATTGGCGCGGCCGAGGCTTTCAGACGGCGACGTCAGCACGGTGAAGATCGACGGATCGGGATGATCGTAACTGACGCTGTTCATGGTGTTGAACCGCGCCAGATCGTAACGATAGGGTGCCAGATTGCCGTGCCACGCCACCACGTCGAGCGGGGAATGGTCCAGCGTCACCTGCCACAGCCGGCCAAGGAATTTCTGCACGACCTGCGTTGGCGCATCGCGATCCTCGAACCAGGCGACGGGCGTCTCGAAATCGCGCGCATTGGCCAGCCCGTTGGAGCCAATGGGGCCAAGGTCGGGCAGGCGGAACAGCGCGCCATGATTTTCCGCGACATAGCCCTTCGCCCCGCCCTCCGGCAGCATGACGCGAAACCGCACACCGCGCGGCACCACGGCGATATGGCCGGGCGGCACGTCCAGCCTGCCCATTTCCGTCGCCAGCAGGATGCTGCCCTGCTGCGGCACGAACAGCAGCTCGCCGTCCGCGTTGCAGAAGACGCGATCCACCATGTCGCGGTCGGCCGCATAGACATGGACGGCAACGCCCTCCATCCGCTCGGCCGATCCATTGCCCATCATGGTGCGCATCGAATCGAGCCAGTCTGTCCCCGTCGCGCTGTCCTCGACCGGCCCCCACCGCATCCGGTTCGGCGGCAGGGGAGCGTCCGACATGCCGCCCCCGAACAGAGGGTTGCCCGCATAATGCTCGAAGCGGCCATGCTGCGCGGCGGGGCGCATCCGGTAGAGCCAGCTCCGGCGGTTTTCGTGGCGCGGCGCGGTAAAGGCCGTGCCCGATAGCTGTTCGGCGTAAAGGCCGAAGGGGGGCCGCTGCGGCGAATTGCGGCCGACCGGCAGGGCGCCGTCCATCGCCTCGGTCGAAAAATGCCCGCCAAAGCCCGTCAGATAAGAGAGTGCGTCCATCACCCCTCCCTCCATCTAGTTACATCTGAAACTGTCTCCCTTCATGCGCCTTGCCGCAGATAGTGTCAAATGATACGGTTCCCCATGCGCCGCGATGGGCTGATCCTCGACCGTTTCCTGCCCTACCGGCTGTCCTACACGGCTGGGTTGCTCAGCGAACTGATCGCGAAAGCCTATCGCGCCCATTTCGACCTTTCGATCGCGGAATGGCGCGTGCTGGCGCATGTCGCGGAACGCCCCGGCATATCGCAGCAGGACATTGGCGACCGCACCCGGATGGACAAGGTCATGGTCAGCCGCGCGGCCAAGTCGCTCCATGCCAAAGGGTTGCTGGAGCGGGCGGCGAGCGGGACGGATCGCCGCGCGCTCATCCTGCGCCTGTCCCCCTCCGGCAAAGCCCTGTTCGACCGCATCGCGCCCAAGGCGCTGGAACTGGAAGCGGGTATCGCCGCGGCGCTGTCGGCGTCGGAAATCAGGGAACTGCACGACATGCTGGCCCGCATCGACGCGGCGGCGGCCGCCCGGCTCGATGGAAAGCGCGTCTGACCGCCGCCCCGCCCATCGCGCCGCCCGACCGGAAGCTCAGCTTTCTGGCGCAGTTACCGGATCGACCGCCCCTCTGACCAGCGCATCGAGACTCGATCCGTCGATGCCCAGATCCTTCATCAGCCCGTCGATCACCGGCGCCTGCGCGCGATAGCGGAGCGCTGCGGATACCGCCGCATTGGCCAGATTCTGTTCGCCTCCGGCCATCACGACCGCGCCGTCGCCCTGTCCGCCGGTCAGTCCGCCGGTCAGGCCGTCCACCTGCACGATCTTGATCGAATCGATCGCCTCCATGGGCTTTGCCGCCTCGCGCACCAGATCGGGCAGAACCTTGAGCAGGGCGAGCTTGGTCTGGAGCGACATCTGGTCGGACGACAGGATGTTCGCCGCTTCGTTGACCGCCCGCTGACCCGCGGCTTCCACCTCGAACCGCACCCGGTCCGCTTCCGCACGCAGCTTGGCCGCTTCTGCTTCACCTTCCGCCGCAAGCCGCATCGCCTCGGCGCGGTCGGCTGCGGCCTGTTTCTCCGCCTCGGCCTCCACCTTCACCTGAATGGCGGAGCGTTCCGCCTCGCGCTGCGCGTCGATCAGTTCGATGCGCTTGGTGCGCTCGGCGATTTCGGTCTGGCGCGATGTCTGGACCTGTTCTTCGGCCGCGACCGCCTTGGCGCGCGCTTCGTCGGCCTGCGCCTTGGCCTGGCTTTCCTCGCGGCTCTTGTTCTGCACCGCGATCTGCTGTTCCTGCCGGGCGAGTTCCAGCGCCTGCTCCTGGGCGATCCGCGCCTGCTCCACCGCGCGATCCGCTTCGATCTGCTGGCTGTCGACCTGCTTCTTGGCCTCGATCCGCGCCTGATCGGCCTCCTGGCTGCGCAGCGACTGTTCGCGCGCGACCTCGGCGGCCTGCGCCGCGCGGCGCATCTCGACCTCGCGCTCCTGCTCCAGCCGCGCGAATTCCGTGTCGCGCGCGATCAGCAGCGACTGGCGCTCCGCCTCCAGATTCTTGGTCTCGATCTGGACGCGCGTTTCCTGCTCGATGTCGTTGCGCGACTTCTTGCGCAGTTCGATCTGCTCGGTCAGCTTGGTCAGACCCTCCGCGTCGAAGGCGTTGTTGGCGTTGAAATGCTCGATCGACGTTTGGTCCAGCCCGGTCAGGGACACGCTTTCCAGCTCCAGCCCGTTCATCGCCAGATCGACCGAGGACACCTGCTGCACCTTCTGCACGAAGTCGCTGCGCTGTTCGTGCAACTGGTTCATCGTCATGCCCGCCGCCACCGAACGCAGCGCGTCGACGAACTTGCCCTCGACCAGTTCCTTCAGCATCTCCGGATTCATCGTGCGCGCGCCCAGTGTCTGCGCCGCTATCGCAATCGACTGCGCGTCGGGCTTCACCCGCACGTAGAACTCGGCCTTCACGTCGATCCGCAGCCGGTCGAGCGTAATCAGCGCGTCGTTATTCTTGCGCTCCACCGCCAGCCGCACCGTGTTCATGTTGACCGGCATCGTCTCGTGAAAGATCGGCAGCACCAGCGCGCCGCCGTTCATCACGACCTTCTCGCCGCCAAGGCCGGTGCGCACGAACCCGATTTCCTTGGACGCGCGCCGGTACAGCCGCGCCAGCACGATCCCGAGCACGACGAGGAGGAGAAGCCCTGTTCCGGCAATGGCCAGATAGGGCGTGATCGAAAAGCTCTGCTGCACGGCGGGCAAGTTCATGAAACGCTCCTACAGGCGGGGGAGATGGTGGTCGCCATATGAAATGGCGCGAAACAGGTGGTCGTCACGCCGGACGAGGAGAACCGCTTCTCCTTCGTTCAGCGTCTGGCCGGGATTGTCCGGCTCGACCATGACATAATGGGTCTGGCCAAAGCCGTCCTCGACCCGCGCTCTTGCCGGAAAGCCGCTGCGCGCCTGCCCGGTGACGATGCGGGCGACCGCGCCGATCAGCGCGTCGAGCGGGACCGCGCTACTCTGGTCGCGCGGGAGAAGAGGGGCCAGCAGCCGGGCGGAAAGACCGGTCAGGGGAAAGGACGCCGCCGCCGCTGCAGGAGCGGCGATCCACGGCGACGCCATCGTCCCCGCCAGATCGAGCATCAGATGCTGGCCGATCAGCCCGATCATGCCGAACAGGGCCAGAAAAATCGCGAGCAGCATCAGCAATGGCAGGCGCCCGACGCCCAGCCAGCCGAGCAGATCGGCTTCGCCACCGAAATCCGCATCGAAATCGCCCGCGATGCCGATGGCCTGCACCAGGCCGATCAGCAACATCAGCATAATCGCCGAAACGAAGACGATATTCTCGCTCGCGAGCAGAAACGCCGCCACCCCTATTCCCCTGATTCGCGACCATGGTAACGGGTTGGACTGGAAGGGAAAGGTTAAAGCGAGCCTGCCGGATCGGGACGTAAAATACGCGTTACACCTGTCTACATCGGTGTCGCGATAACGATCATGCCTTCATGTCGATCGTGGCGATCACTCCGCGCTCCTCGCCGTTGCGCAGGCGGACCGACGCCTCGAAACTCATCGCCAGCGCGCGTGCGATGGTGAGGCCGATGCCGGTGCCGTGGCGCCCGCCCGGCTGCCCTTCGGCGCCGCGGGTGAAGGGTTCGAACATCTGTTCGATCTGGTCGGGGGGAACGCCCGGTCCTTCGTCCCGCACATGAATCATCAGGCGGCCCGCCGTGCGCGTGCAGCTTATCTCCGCCGATCCGCCATATTTGACGGCATTGTCGACCAGATTGCCGATGCAGCGCATCAGCGCATTGGGCTTGACCCGCACCGTTCCGCCGCATCCGCTGGCGAAACGGACCGGCTGGTCGAGATCCTGCGCGTCCTCCGCCATGCTGACGAGCAGCGAGTCAATGTCGATCACCGACCAGTCTTCCCGCGATTCCGTGCTGCTGGCGAGGTCCAGCCCCTCGCGCACCAGCGTCAGCATCGCCTGATGATCGGCCAGCAGCCGCTCGCGCAGTTCGGCATTGTCCACCAGCTCCAGCCGCAGCCGCAGCCGCGTCAGCGGTGTCTGGAGATCGTGGCTGATCGCGGCCAGCAACTGCGTCCGCTCGGCAAAACCGGCGCGGGCGCGCCGCTGCATCAGGTTGAAGGTGGAAAGCGCTGCGCGCACCTCTTCCGGTCCCTTTTCCGGTATTTCCTCGGGGTCGAGCGAGAGGGAGAAAGCCTCCGCCGCCCGCTCCAGCCGGCGCAAAGGGCGCGCCACGGATCGCGCGACGAGGATGGCGAGGCCCGCCGACGCCGCAATGATGACGATGAGGTAGAGCGGATTGAAGACGGTGCTCGGCGGCTTGGCGATGCGCGGGAAGGTCAGCGCCATGGCGCGATGCTCCCCCCGCCGGTCGACATAGCGCACCACCCAGCAATCGGGCCGTGGCGCATCGACCAGTCCCGCCGCCAGTTCCTTGCGCCGGTCTGGAAAGCACAGCCCCATCGGCACCTGCGCCGCTTCGGGCTGCGACTGCGGCCCCAGCCTCTCGCGCAGCGCCTGCTCCAGATCGACGTCGGGTTCGCTCAGCGAAACGCCCTCGGGCGCAGGGTAGGCGCCGATGATGTTGTGATCCGCCATCATCCGTTCCACGCGAACGGGATCGCGCAGCATCCGCGCGGCGATGTCGGTGGCGCTGGCCAGCACGCGCTGCCGCCGCACCCGCGCGAAATCATGCTGGCGGGTCTGCTCCGCCACCAGCAGGGCGACGATGGCCGCGACGGACATGCCCAGCGTCAGCGTGACGAAAATCTGTCCCGCCATCGTGCCGAAAAAGGCGCGCGCGCGGCCCAGCAGCGCGATCATGCGTAATCGACTTCGCATGCAAGGACATAGCCTTCGCCGCGCACCGTCAGGATCAGCTCGTCTCCACCCTTGATCCCCGCCAGCTTCTGCCGCAACCGGCTGACCTGAAGGTCGATGGACCGGTCGAAGGCCGCCGTCGCGCGCCGTTCGGGCAACAGGATTTCGCGGGCAAGGACCGTGTTCGGCTCGTCGATGAAGCGGCTGAGCAGGCGAAATTCGGCCGACGACAGCATGACCAGCCGGTCATCGGGAGCCACCAGCCGCCGCTGCTGAAGGTCGAGCCGCCACGGCCCCACATGCGCGTAGCGCGCCGCCGGTCGCGGGCCGCTCTCGCCCCTGCCCCGGCGCAGCAGGTTGCGGATGCGCACCAGCAGCTCGCGCGGCTCGAACGGCTTGGTCAGATAATCGTCCGCCCCCAGTTCCAGGCCCAGCACCCGGTCGACCGCGCTGCCCCGCGCCGTCACCATGATGATCTGCACATGCGATCCTTCGGCCCGCAATTCGCGGCACAGCGACAGGCCGTCGCCATCGGGCAGATTGAGGTCGAGCACGATGAGGTCGATAGGCTCATCCTGCAACGCGCGGCGAAGCTCGCCCAGATTGGCGGCGCTCAGCAGGCGATAATTTTCCTGCTGCAACTGGCCCACGATGAGGCTGCGGATGTCGGCGTCATCATCGACGACCATGACGGTCGCCCTGCCGCCGGGGCCGGAGTCTGACATACGTCTCATCTACCGCCGATCCGCCATCGAGTCTGTCCCGGCAGGCACGATGTTACAGTATGATACAAAGCGATACCCGCCGACAGAGCTTCACGACAATCCGACGACAAGTCGCACTTTCCTGTAACAGGCAAAAGCGGAAAGGAACATGGCTGTCGGTTGCTCCCGCCGACGCCAGCCGGAGCGCTCGCGCGCGTTCGCCGCCCGGACCCCTTCCCCCCTTCCATGCCGGGGGCGGATGCGGCGCGAGGCTCCCGCTGGTTATGCCGACACCCTGCATAGAGACATGCCCGTGCCATCCATGCTTTCGTCCCTGCGCGTTGCCCCCCTTGCCCTCAGCATCCTGATCGCCGGGTGCGGCGCCAAGAAGCCGCCGCAGAAGGGGCCGGTCGAAGTGGGCGTGGTGACGCTGACAGCGCAGGACGCGACGGTCTCCACCGAACTGCCCGGCCGCACGGTTTCCACCATGATGTCCGAAGTGCGCCCGCAGGTCGCCGGTCTCATCCAGAAACGGCTGTTCACCGAAGGCGCGATGGTGACGGCGGGACAGCCGCTCTACCGGATCGACCCCCGCCTCTATCGCGCGTCGCGCGACGAAGCGCAGGCCACGCTCGCCAGCGCGCAGGCCACGCTGGTGGCGGCGCAGGCCAAGGCGCGGCGCTATCAGCTTCTCGGCCAGACCGAAGCGGTGAGCGCGCAGGATCGCGATGACGTCACCGCCGCCGCCCGTCAGGCGCAGGCGTCGGTTCAGCAGGCGCGCGCCAGCCTCCAGACCAGCAGCGTCAACCTCGAATTCACGCTGGTCCGCGCGCCCATCAGCGGGCGGATCGGCCGCACGCTCTTCACGCCGGGCGCGCTGGTGACGGCCAGCCAGACCAGCCCGCTGACCACGATCCAGCAGCTTGACCCCATCTATGTCGACGTCACTCAGTCGAGCGCGCAACTCCTTCAGCTTCGCCGCTCTCTCGCGTCGGGCCAGACGCTGCCGGCAAGCGCGACTATCCGGCTGAAACTGGACGACGGCACCGAATATCCGCTTCCCGGCCGGATCGAATTTGCCGAACCGATTGTCGATGTAAACAGCGGCACAGTGACGCTGCGCGCACAGTTCCCCAATCCGGACGGCCTGCTGCTGCCCGGCATGTTCGTCCGCGTCGTTGCGCCTCAGGCGATCGTGCCGCGCGCGATCCTCGCCCCGCAACAGGGCATCAGCCGCGATCCCAAGGGCAACGCCACCGCGCTGGTCGTCAACCGGGCGAACAAGGTCGAGCGGCGGACCGTCACGGCGGGTCAGGCAATGGGCGACAAATGGCTCATCACCTCCGGTCTCAAGGCGGGCGACCGCCTGATCGTCGAGGGCACCGACAAGGTGAAGCCGAACGATGCGGTAAAGCCCGTCGCCGTCGCGGCAGCGAAGTAGGAGCGGGAACGTGCTCAGCCGCTTTTTCATCGAACGGCCGATCTTCGCCTGGGTTATCGCCATCGGCATCATGCTGGCGGGCCTCGGCTCGATGCTCTCGCTGCCCATCGCGCAATATCCCGACATCGCGCCGCCCGGAGTAGGCATCAGCGCGACCTATCCCGGCGCGTCCGCCGAAACCGTCGAAACCGCCGTCACCCAGATCATCGAGCAGCAGCTCACCGGTCTCGACGGCCTCATGTATTTCTCGTCTTCCTCCTCGGCGAACGGGCGCGCGCAGATCAGCGTCACCTTCCAGAAGGGCACCAACCCCGACACCGCGCAGGTGCAGGTGCAGAACCGCGTGCAGCAGGCGCTGAGCCGCCTGCCCAATCCGGTGCAGCAGCAGGGGCTGACCGTCACCAAGCAGCAGACCGACTTCCTGATGCTGGTCGGCCTGTATGACGAAACCGATACGGCGAGCCAGGCGGACATTTCCGACTTCCTCGTCAACAATATGCAGGACCCCATCGCCCGCATCGACGGCATCGGCGCGACGCAGATTTTCGGGTCGCAATATGCGATGCGCATCTGGCTCAACCCCTACAGGCTGGCGGCGGTCAAGCTGATGCCATCGGACGTCGAAAGCGCGATCCGGGCGCAGAATGTGGAAGTGTCCGCCGGGCAAATCGGCGCCGATCCCGCGCCCGAAGGGCAGCAGATCAACGCGACCGTGACGGCGCGGTCGCGGCTCCAGACGCCGGACCAGTTCCGCAACATCATCGTCAAGACGCAGAGCGACGGGTCGATCGTCCACCTGTCCGATGTGGCGCGCGTGGAACTGGGCAATGAAAGCTATTCGACCAACGCGCGGCTGAACGGCCATCCCGCCTCCGGCATCGCGCTCCAGCTCGCGCCCGGCGCCGACGCGCTCAAGACCGCCGAACTCGTGAAGGCCAAGGTGCAGGAGCTGTCGGGCAACCTTCCGCACGGCTACAAGGTGGTCTTCCCGCGCGACACCACCCCCTTCATCAAGCTGTCGGTCGACGAAGTGATCCAGACGCTGATCGAGGCGGTCGCGCTCGTCGTCGTGGTGATGTTCGTCTTCCTGCAAAGCTGGCGCGCCACGCTCGTGCCGGCCATCGCCGTGCCGGTGGTGCTGCTGGGCACCTTCGGCATCCTCGCGCTCTTCGGCTATTCGATCAACACGCTGACGCTGTTCGGCATGGTGCTCTCCATCGGCCTGCTCGTCGATGACGCCATCGTCGTCGTGGAAAATGTCGAGCGCCTCATGGAGCAGGAGGGACTGTCCCCGCGCGATGCAACGATCAAGTCGATGGGGGAGATCGGGAGCGCGCTCGTCGGCATCGCGCTGGTCCTGTCCGCCGTGCTGCTGCCCATGGCCTTTTTCGGCGGGTCCACCGGCGTCATCTATCGCCAGTTCTCCATCACTATCGTATCTTCCATGCTGCTGTCCGTGCTGGTGGCGCTGATCCTTTCGCCCGCCCTGTGCGCGACGCTGCTGAGGCCCATCGACCATCACAAGCGTGACAGGGGCTGGGCAGGCAAATTCAACCGCTGGTTCGACCGCCTGACTGGCGGCTATATCCGCCGCACCGAACGGGTGATGACCCGCCGCAAGCTGTTCTGGGGTCTCTACGTCGTCGTGCTTGCCCTCCTGATCCTGATCTTCACCCGCCTGCCCACCAGCTTCCTGCCGGTCGAGGATCAGGGGCAGGTGATGGCGCAGGTGACGCTCCCCGCGGGCGCCAAGTCCAGCCGCACTGCCGCGGCGGTCGAGCGCGTGCAGAATTATTTCCTGAACGATGAAAAGGACAATGTCGCCTTCGCCTTCATCATGACCGGCTTCAGCTTTCAGGGGCAGGGCGAGAATGTGGCGCAGGGCTTCATCAACCTTGCGCCATGGGAAGACCGAAAGGGCGCAGCGAACACCGCCGGAGCCATCGCCGGACGCGCCAGCAAGCAACTGGCCGCGATCCGCGACGCGAAGGTGCTGGCCATGACGCCGCCCGCCATTCGCGGCCTTGGCCAGTCGAACGGCTTCACCTTTGAACTGCTGAACAGCGGCGGCCTCAGCCGCGCGCGTTTCCTCGAACTGCGCGACCGGTTGATCGCGGCGGCGCAGAAAGACCCCGCGCTCGCGGGCGTGCGCGCGGCGACGCTGGAGGATACGCCGCAATTGCGCGTCGACGTCGACTCCGAAAAGCTCGCCGTGCTGGGGCTGACGCAGGCCGATGTCGACGACGTGCTAAGTTCCGCCTGGGGCAGCACCTATATCAACGATTTCGTCGACCGGGGCCGGGTGAAACGCGTCTACATGCAGGCCGACGCGCCTTACCGCGCGCTTCCGACCGATCTCGACAACTGGATGGTGCGGTCGAACAGCACCGGGGAAATGGTGCCCTTTTCCGCCTTTGCGACGACGCACTGGACCATGGGGCCGACCACGGTCGCGCGCTTCAACGGCCTGTCGTCCTTCGAACTTCAGGGGCAGGCGGCAGAAGGTGCAAGCTCGGGTGAAGCGATGGAGCGGATGGTCGCATTGCAGAAGCAGTTGCCCGCCGGCACCAGCTATGCTTGGAGCGGCCTTTCCTATCAGGAACAGCTTTCGGGCGGACAGGCGCCGCTGCTCTACGGCCTGTCGGTGCTGGTCGTTTTCCTGTGCCTCGCCGCACTCTATGAAAGCTGGTCGATCCCGCTCGCCGTACTGCTTGTCATACCGCTCGGCCTGATCGGCGCTGTCATCGCGGTGTGGGCGAGGGGGCTGGAAAACAACATCTTCTTTCAGGTCGGCCTGCTGACCACCATGGGCCTTGCCGCGAAGAACGCCATCCTGATCGTGGAATTTGCCGAACTTGCGCATTATGAAGGCAAAAATGCGTGGGACGCGGCGCTGGAAGCAGCCCGGCTGCGCTTCCGGCCGATCCTGATGACATCGCTGGCGTTCATCGCGGGCTGTATCCCGCTCGCCATCGCATCGGGCGCGGGGGCGCAGAGCCGCATCGCCATCGGCACGGCGGTGATCGGCGGGATGACGACCGCGACCGTCCTCGCCATCTTCTTCGTGCCGCTCTTCTTCCTGACGATTGCGCGCCTGTTCGGCAGCGACAGGCCGAAGGACGAACCGGAAGCGCCCCTGCCGCAGACGGGAGTGCCTGCATGATCCGCGCACGTCTTGCCCCCCTGTCACTGGCGCTGCTGGCGGGGTGCAACATGGCCTCGCCCTATGTTCGTCCGACGCCTCCCGTCCCGGCCGCACTGCCGGTCGGCGAATCCTATGCGCCGCAGACCGACGCGAAAGCGGGCCTGCCCTGGACGCAGCTCGTGCAGGACGCCCGCCTCACCGCGATCATCCAGCGCGCGCTGTCCGGAAACCGCGATCTGCGCGCCGCACTCGCCAATGTGGAGGCCGCCCGCGCCCAATATCGCATCCAGCGCGCGGCCCAGCTTCCGACGATCACCGCCGATACCTCGGCCAGCTTCGCCCGCCGCAACGACAGCCGACAGAATAGCTACAGCGCCGACGTGGGCTTCAGCGCGTTCGAGATCGACCTGTTCGGCCGCCTGCGCAACCTGAGCGAAGCCGCTCTCCAGTCCTATCTGGCGACGGAGGAAGGCGCGCGCGCCACCCGCATCGCGCTGATCGCCGAAACGGCAACGGCCTACGCCACCCTCGCCGCCGATCAGGACCAGCTCGCCCTTTCCCGCCAGACGCAGGCGAGCGCGCAGCGCACGCTCGATCTCGTGCGCTCGCTCAATGCAGCAGGCCTTGCAGGCAAGCTCGACGTGCGGCAGGCGGAAACCACGGTGGAACAGGCGGCGTCCGATGTCGCCGCCACGATCACGCAGGTCGCGCAGGATCGCAATGCGCTCGACCTGCTCGCGGGCGCGCCGGTTGAGGACGCCCTTCTCCCGGATTCGCTCGACGCACTGACGCGCACCATCGCGAAGGTGCCTGCCGGCGTCTCCTCGGACGTTCTGCTCCAGCGCCCGGACGTGCTTCAGGCCGAGCATCAGTTGCAGGCCGCCAATGCGGATGTCGGCGCGGCGCGCGCCGCTTTCTTCCCCCGCATCAGCCTGACGTCCGCCATCGGCGTCGCCAGTTCGGCGCTGTCCTCGCTGTTCAGCGGCGGCGCATTCAGTTGGTCCGCCGCGCCTTCGGCCAGCCTGCCGATCTTCGGCGGCCCCAATCGGGGCAACCTCGCCTACAGCAAGGCGCAGCGCGACCTTTATCTCGCGCAATATGAAAAGGCGGTGCAGACCGCGTTTCAGGAAGTCGCCGACGCCCTCGCCCGCGAAGGCACGATCGACGCGCAGCAGGCCGCGCAGCGCCGTCTCGTGGCCGCGAGCCGACAGGCCTATGAGCTTGCCGATCAACGCTACCGCGCGGGGATCGACACATTCCTGACAGCCCTGACCAGCCAGAGGTCGCTCTACAATGCCCAGCAGTCGGCGATCGCCACCGACCTGCAACTGGTCAGTAACCGCATCCGCCTCTATCGCGTGATCGGCACGGATCAGTAGGGCGCGCCTAAAGCGGCAGCGCGGTCGTATATTTGGTCATCGACAGCGCGAAGTGCGATGCTGCCCCGGCGACCGATGGATGCCCCAGCAGGATCTGCATGAGGAAGCGGTTATAATCCTCCACATCCGCCACCACCACGCGGATCAGATAGTCCCACTCCCCCGACATGGAGAAACACTCCACAATTTCGGGCCGTCCGTCGACAAACTGCTCGAACGCGCTGCGCGCCTCGCGGGCGTGGCTGCGCATGCGGATGTTGCAAAGCACATTGACGCCCCGGCCCACTCTGTCCGGATCGACCAGCCGGACGGTGCGCGTCAGCAGGCCCGCCTGCTCCAGCGCCTTGATCCGCCGCCAGCAGGATGCGCTCGACGCACCCACCCGCTCCGCCAGCTCCTGATGGCTCAGCGCGGCATCCTGCTGCAAGGCGGACAGGATGCGGCGGTCGACCGCGTCTATCTGTCGATCCTGTTTCATCATTCTCCGCTTTTTGCCCGCTTCATTTCATCAATAGCAAAATGTCTGTCGACTATGAAACGGTTTTGCCGCGATCCTGTGCCATATTCTTCCAATGGCCCAACCTGCTTCCTCTCCGCCTGAAGGCGCTGCCGCTGACTGGACCATTTCGCAGGACTGGTCCGCCTATACGGCGGCGGAGCATGCGCTGTGGGACCGGCTGTTCGCGCGTCAGGCCGCGCTGCTCCCCGGCCGCGTCGCGCCCCAGTTTCTCGAAGGGCTGGATATATTGCGGATGGACAGGCCCGGCATCCCCGATTTCGGGCGCCTGTCCGAGCGGCTGATGCAGCGCACCGGCTGGCAGGTCGTCGCCGTTCCCGGCCTCGTTCCCGACCGCCTGTTCTTCGAACATCTCGCCAACCGCCGCTTCGTCGCGGGCCGCTTCATTCGGCGACCCGACCAGATCGACTATCTTCAGGAACCGGACGTCTTCCACGATGTGTTCGGCCATGTCCCCCTGCTCGCCGACCCGGTCTTTGCCGACTATATGCAGGCTTATGGGCAGGGCGGGCTGCGCGCCGATGCGCTGGGCGCGATCGACCGGCTGGCGCGGCTTTACTGGTATACGGTGGAATTCGGGCTGGTCCGCGATGGCGGCGGCCTCAAGCTCTATGGCGCGGGCATCGTATCATCCCACGCCGAATCGCTCTTCGCGCTCGAAGACCCGTCGCCCAACCGCATCGGTTTCGACCTCCGGCGTGTCATGCGCACCCGCTATCGCATCGACGATTATCAGCAGACCTATTTCGTCATCGACAGTTTCGACGATCTGCTGCGCGCCACGGTCGAGACCGACTTCGCGCCGCTCTATGCCGCGCTGGAGCAGCGATCCGATCTCGACATCGACACCGTCCTGCCCACCGATCGCATCATCACGCGCGGGACGCAGGCCCATGCCCGCTCAAGGAAAGAAGAAGAGGATCGCCCATGACCGCCCCCGAAAATCCGCTCGGCCTCAACGGCTTCGAGTTTGTCGAATTCACCTCACCCGATCCCGAAGCCATGGCCGCGCAGTTTCTGGCGCTCGGCTTCGTGCCCACCCACCGCCATCCGCGCAAGAACATCACCCGCTACAAGCAGGGCCGCATCAACCTGATGCTCAATCGCGACGATGCCGGGCGCGTGGCGGAGTTTCGCGGCGTCCACGGCCCTTCGGCCAGCGCCATGGCGTTCCGCGTGGCCGATCCCACCGCCGCGATGGAATGGGCGCTCGCCCATGGCGCCCAGCGCACGCAGGAGGACGATACCGTCATTCATGGCATCGGCGGTTCCTACCTCTATTTCATGCAGGACGGCGTCGATCCCTATGCCGACTGGGCCGAATTTTCCGGCTGGCGCGAGGAGGAGGCGCGCAACAGCGTCGGCCTCGACCTGCTGGATCACCTGACGCACAATGTCCGCCGCGGCCAGATGCGCGTCTGGAGCGAATTCTACCGCACGCTCTTCAATTTCGAGGAGCAGAAATTCTTCGACATCAAGGGGAAGGCCACCGGCCTCACCAGTCAGGCGATGATCGCGCCCGACCGCGCGATCCGCATCCCCCTGAACGAAAGCCAGGACGACAGGAGTCAGATCGAGGAGTTCATCCGCGACTATCGTGGCGAGGGTATCCAGCATCTCGCGATGACGACCGACAATATCTACGAAACGGTCGAGAAACTGCGCGCGCGCGGCGTGCGGCTGCAGGACACGGTCGAAACCTATTACGAGCTGGTCGACCAGCGCGTGCCCGGCCATGGCGAGGATCTGGAGCGCCTCAGAAAGAACCGCATCCTCATCGACGGCGATGTCGAAAGCGAGGGCATCCTGCTTCAGATCTTCACCGAAAACATGTTCGGCCCGATCTTCTTCGAGATCATCCAGCGCAAGGGCAATGAGGGCTTTGGCAACGGCAATTTCCAGGCGCTGTTCGAAAGCATCGAACTCGACCAGATCCGCCGCGGCGTGGTCAGCGTAGACGCCTGAAAACAAAGGAACAGCCGGGCGCTGAAACCGCGCCCGGCTGTTGCCATCGCTGTCGCTTTATGCGGTCTTACTTCATCGTCGGAATGACGAAGCTCTGGTCGATCACCGCGCCGCCGCTCGGCCAGCGCTGCGTGATCTTCTTGGTGCGGGTGTAGAAGCGCACGCCGTCCAGACCATATTGGTCGAGATCGCCGAAGCCCGAACGCTTCCAGCCGCCAAAGCTGTGATAGGCGACCGGCACCGGGATCGGCACGTTGATGCCGACCATGCCCACCTCGACCTCGGCAGCGAAGCGGCGCGCATAGTCGCCGTTGCGCGTGAAGATGGCGACGCCGTTGCCATATTGATGCTTCGAGGGATAGCTCAGCGCCTCCTCGAAGGTTTCGGCGCGCAGGATCTGGAGCACCGGGCCGAAAATCTCGTCCTGATAGCTCTTCATCTGCGGCGTCACCCGGTCGATCAGGGTGGGGGCGAGATAGAAGCCTTCCTCATAGCCCTGAAGGCTGAAACCGCGCCCGTCTACGACGATTTCCGCGCCCTCGTCCGCAGCCATCTGGATATAGCTTTCGACACGCGCCTTGTGCTGACCGGTGACGAGCGGGCCATATTGCGCCTGCGGATCGCTGGGGATGCCGGGGCGCAGAGTCTCGATGGCCGCGACCAGCTTTTCGCGGAACGCCTGCGCCGTCGCTTCGCCGACCGGCGTCACCACCGGCAGCGCCATGCAGCGTTCGCCTGCCGAACCGAAGGCCGCGCCCACGATGTCGGCAACCGCCTGATCCATGTCGGCGTCGGGCAGGATGATGCCGTGATTCTTAGCGCCGCCCATGCACTGCGCCCGCTTGCCGTTCGCGGCGGCGCGCTGATAGACATAGTTGGCGATGTCGGACGATCCGACGAAGCTCACCGCCTTGATGTCGGGATGGTCGAGGATCGCGTCCACCATTTCCTTGTCGCCGTGCACGACGTTCAGGATGCCCTTGGGCAGGCCCGCTTCGAGCGCCAGTTGCGCGAGGCGCACCGGCACCGAGGGGTCACGCTCGGAGGGCTTGAGGATGAAGGCGTTGCCGCAGGCGATCGCCATCGCGCTCATCCACAGCGGGATCATCGCGGGGAAGTTGAACGGGGTGATGCCCGCCACGATGCCCAGCGGCTGACGCATCGAATAGACGTCGATGCCCGGCCCTGCGCCCTGCGTATATTCGCCCTTCAGCAGGTGCGGGATGCCGCAGGCGAACTCGACGACTTCCAGACCGCGCTGGATGTCGCCCTTGGCGTCGGCGATCACCTTGCCATGTTCGGCGGACAGCATGGCCGCCATCTCGTCCATGTTCGCTTCGATCAGTTCCTTGAAGCGGAACATCACGCGGGCGCGGCGCTGCGGATTGGTGGCCGCCCAGTCGGGCTGCGCCGCGCGGGCGGAATCGATGGCTTTCTGAAGATGGGCGGCGTTCGCCAGCTCCACCTGCGCCTGCACCGCGCCGGTCGACGGGTCGAGCACGTCCACCAGTCGGGCGCCCGCCATGGGGGCATCCTGTCCGTCAATGAAATGTGTGATTGCGCGCACGGGTCATCCTTTCCTAAGCATGAGCTTTGAACGCGTTATAGACAGGCCAGCTTTGCAGGGATAGGCACAGGGGTGCACATCAGCTTTGCAGATATACCGATGCTCCAGTCCGCCGACCTCATGCTGTTCCTCTCCATCCTGCGCGAAGGCAATATGGTCGCGGCGGGCAAACGGGCGGGCATCGACCACAGCACCGTCGCCCGCCGCCTCACCGCACTGGAGCGCGAACTGGGCGCGCGCCTGTTCGACCGCTCGTCCCGCGGCGTGTCGCCCACCCCTGCCGCCTTCGCGCTTCAGCGCCATGCCGAGCGGATCGAGAGCGAGCTGCTCGCCGCCTCCGCCAGCGTGGCCGCGCGCGACGACGTGGTGGAGGGCGTCGTCCGCCTTGCCACCACAGAGATGTTCGGCGCCTATCTGGTCGCCCCGCATATCGAGACGCTGCAGCGGCGGCATCCCGGCCTCACCCTCGAACTGGCGACCGAGAGCCGCTCCACCAGCCTTGCCAGACGTGAAGCCGACATCGCCGTGATGCTGAGCATGCCCCCGCGCGGACGGCTGGTCGGGCGCAAGCTCACCGACTATCGGCTGGGCCTCTATGCGTCGAGCGACTATCTCGAACGGGAAGGCACGCCCGGCAGTCTGGACGACCTCCACCGCCATCATTTTGTATCCTATATCGAGGAACTGGCCGGCTTCCGGGAAATGATCGCGCTGGATCAGTTGCTGCCCGGCGCGCCGGTCCGGTTCAGGTCCACCTCCGCGGCGGCGCAGCAGGCGGCCGTTGCGGCCGGTATGGGCATCGGGATGCTGCACCTGTTCGCCGCCGGGCAGGATGAGCGGCTGGTGCGGCTTTTGCCCGACGAAGTGGAAGTGCTGCGCAGCTATTGGGTGGTAATGCACGCCGATCTGCAAAAGCTGCCCCGCATCCGTGCCACCATTTCCTTCCTGGAAGAAGCGATTGCGGCTGCTAAGGCGCGATCGGCCGGTATCTGACGCCCGTCAGCCGTGGCGAAAGACGGCCGCGATCTGCGCGGCGACCTGCGCGGGCGTCAGCCGCCCCGGCCGATACCAGTCGCTTACGCCATTGAGCTGCGACAGCAGCAGGTTGCGATAGATCGACCGATCCATCTGCGGGGGCAGAGGCAACAGATCGACCAGCGCGCGAAATAGCTGCTCGAACCGGTCGCGCCGGGCCACAAGCTCGGCCCGGACCGCAGGCGGCACTTCGCGAAAGTCGTTCATCATCGGCATGGTGAGCGAATCGGGCGCAAGCTGGATGTCGAGCAGCATCGCGCAGGCCGCTTCCAGCTTCGCCCAGGGATCGCTTTGCGCCTCCACCGCCTGTGCGATCCGCTCCTCGGCCGCGTCGAGCGCCGCATTGTGCAGCTCGACGAACAGCGCATCCTTGGACTTGATGTGATGGTAGAGCGAACCGCCAAGGACGCCCGCAGCCACGCCGATGTCCCGCATCGACGTGCCGCGATAGCCCTTGCGGGCGAAAAGCTGCGCCGCGATCTCCAATATCTCGCGGCGGCGGCTCGGCCGCCCGGCGTCCGCCATCAGAAGGCGTCGGCGGACAGCGCCATGACGGACGCTTCGCCCGCGCCGATCGCGTCGGCAAGGCCGTGCGCCTGCGGCAGGACATGCCGGGCGTAAAAGCCCGCAATGTCGCGCTTCGCCCGATGCAGCGGGCTGTCGTCCTGACCCGCCGCTACTGCCATGCGCGTCCACATCCAGCCCAGTGAGACCAGCGCGAAGAGGCGCAGATAATCGACCGCCGCCGCTCCGGCGCGGTCGGCCTCGGCGCCGCGCAAGGCTTGCGTCGCGGTGCGCAGCAGCGCCAGCGCGCCAAGCGTGCGCTCCGCAATGACGAGACCGCCCGCCCCGTCCAGATCGGCAGCGATCATGGCGAGGAAGTCATCGACCACCGCCCCGCCGCCAAGGCCCAGCTTGCGCCCGACAAGGTCCATCGCCTGCACGCCGTTGGTGCCTTCGTAAATCTGGGCGATGCGCGCGTCGCGGACATATTGCTCCATGCCCCATTCGCGGATGTAGCCATGGCCGCCGAACACCTGCTGCGCCTGCACCGCGCCTTCGAAGCCCATATCGGTGAAGGCGGCCTTCACCACCGGAGTCAGCAGCGCCACCAGCGCATCGGCCTTCGCCCGTTCGGCTGCATCGGGATGATGGCGCGAGCGGTCCAGTTGCAGCGCCACCCACCCGGCGAGAGCGCGCCCGCCCTCGACGAAGGCGCGAACGTTCAGGAGCATCCGGCGGACATCGGCATGCTCGATGATCGCCACCGGGCTGCGCGCGCCATCGGCGCTGCGGCCCTGCAACCGGTCTTTGGCGTAGGCCGCCGCCTGCTGATAGGCGCCGCCCGCGATGCCCAGACCCTGAATGCCGACCATCAGCCGTTCCGCATTCATCATCGTGAACATGGCGGCCAGGCCGCGATGCGGTTCGCCCACCAGCCAGCCGACCGCTTCGTCATAGTTCATGACGCAGGTCGGCTGGGCATGGATGCCCATCTTCTTTTCCAGCGCGCCCACCGACATGCCGTTGCGGCGGGTGAAGCCCCCGGCATCGTCGGGCAGGAATTTGGGGACGAGGAACAGGCTGATCCCCTTGACGCCAGCGGGCGCATCGGGAAGCCGGGCGAGAACCAAATGGACGATGTTGCCGCCGAAATCATGGTCGCCCGACGAAATGAAGATCTTGGTGCCCGTCACCGCGTAGCTGCCGTCGCCCAGCGGCGCGGCCTTGGTCTTGAGAAGCGCAAGGTCGGTGCCCGCACCGCTTTCGGTCAGCGCCATGGCGCCCGTCCATTCGCCGCTCACCAGCGGACGCAGCCAGGTCGCCTTGAGTTCCTCACTCGCATGGGCGGCAATCGCCTCGCATGCGCCGCGCGTCAGGCCGGGAAAAAGGCCGAAGGACAGGTTCGTCGCCGACATCATCTCATCCAGCCAGAGCTGCAGGACGAAGGGCAGCCCCTGCCCGCCATGCTCTTCCTCGGCAGATAGGGCCGCCCAGCCCGCCGCCGCGAAATCGCGCCACGCTTCGGCGAAACCGGACGGCGTGACGACGCCATCGGCGGTGAGGCGGCTTCCCTGCTCGTCGCCTTCGCGGTTGAGGGGCAGCAGACGGTCTGCGCACATGCGCCCGGCCTCTTCGAGGACGGCGGCGGCAAGGTCGCTGTCCACGTCTTTGCCAAGATCGCGCATCGCCTCGTCAAAGCCGAGGACGTGCGTCAGCAGGAAACGATAGTCGTCGATCGGGGGTGTGTAGGTGAACATGGCCTCTCCTGTCGGCCATCCACTATACCAAACACCTGTTACAGTCAACGGCGACACCGACCGACCTCTCGGTCGCTTCTCCCCCGGCGGCCCTCCCCGAAATGTATCGCTACCAGTATGAATTACACTCCTGTTGACAAACCTCCTTCGATCATGGGAAAGAAATGACTGGTAGCGTTATCAGTCTGACTCGCCGGAATGCCGGGAGCGTCGAAAGAGGAGGGGTTTATGCGAAAGTGCAATCTTACCATGCGTGCGGTTCTCATGACGGCGACGGCCCTTGTGTCGGCGGCCGCGCTTCCCGGCGCGCAGGCGCAGACCGGGGGGCAGGCCGCTCAGGTCGCGCCGCAGGATGAAGCGGGCGTCAACGACATCGTCGTGACCGGCTATCGCGCGTCGCTGCAGAATTCGACGAACTCCAAGCGCGTATCGGTCGGTTTCACCGACTCCATTTTCGCGCAGGACATCGGCAAGTTTCCCGACACCAACATCGCAGAATCGTTCAACCGCATTCCGGGCATCACCATCAGCCGCGACGTGACCGGCGAAGGCGTCAACGTCGCGATTCGCGGGCTTGGGTCCAATTTCACCAATGTCACGCTGAACGGCGCGCCCATCGCGGTTTCCTCTTCGGGCGCGACCGACGCCCAGGGCACGGACCGGTCGGTCGACCTCAGCTTCTTCCCGACCGATCTCTTCACCAAGCTGACGGTCAACAAAAGCTACACCGCAAACCTGCTGGAAGGCGGCGCGGCGGGCAATATCGACATGCGCTCGGCCCGCCCGTTCGACCGCGCGGGCACCCGCTTCACCTATAATATCCAGGGCACGAAGCAGAGCGGCGTCGACAAGGTCGGCGCGCGCGGGTCCGCGATCTTCAGCACCACCAACGACACGATGGGCATCCTGGTCGGCGTGTCGGGCCAGCGGCTCTACACCGATACGCGCGGGTTCGAGACCATCGGCTACACCAATCCCGCCCTGACGGCGGCGCAGTGTGGCGCGGGCAATGTCTGCAACACGACGGGCGGCGGCAACTGGACGATTCCGGCAGCCGTGCCAGCAGGCGCCGGCGGCGGCACGGTGGCGGGCCAGACCATCGACCGGGCCTGGCTGCTCGCCAACAATCCGGGCGCGACCATCCAGCAGATCGACAACGGCCTGCTGCCGCGCCTCGGCCGCTTTTCCGCGCAATATGGCCGCCGCGACCGTATCAACGCCATCGCCAGCGCCGAATGGCGTCCCAGCGATGCGATGCATTTCTATGTCGACGGTCTCTATGGCTATAAGAAGAACGATCTGACGCGCGAGAATATCGCGTGGATCGTCCGCAACAGTCAGGTCATCCCGACGAACACCACCTATGACCGCGACGATTGCAGCACCGGCTGTCTGGTGCAGAGCGGCACTTACGCCAACTCGCAATTCTTCCTCGAATATCGTCCGCTGACGGAAACGACGCGTCTCTACAGCATCAATCCGGGGCTGGACTGGGAACTGGCCGACCGGCTGAAGCTGTCGGTGCAGGCCAATTATACGCGCAGCACTTTCCACCGCGAGGTGCCGACCGCGGGGCCGGTGACGGCGCTGGGTCAGGGCGTAACGGTGAACTACACCGCCAATCCCAATGGCGCGCCGACGATCGACGCCAATGTCGACCTTAACGATCCCGCCAACTTCGTGTGGAACGGCGGCCGCGTGAACATGCAGGACGAACGCCGCCTCAACAAGACGAAGGGCGCGCGCGGCGCCCTCACCTGGGGCGACGAGAATTTCAGCCTTCAGGCCGGCGCGAACTATGACGACATCAGCCGCCGCATCCGGGGCTATGACAACAGCCAAGCGTGGCAGAATGCGGTGTGCGGCGGCAACCCCAACGTGTTCCTGCCCGGTCCCAACGGCCAGCCGCCCTGCCTTGGCGCAGCTGCGGTCGCGCCGGGCACGCCGGGTTATCCGACCTATCCGGGTTACGGCACCGGCTATACCGCAGGCCAGACGACGCCGATCACCTATGGCGGATCGCTGATCCCGGCGGGGCAGCTTCCCAACTTCCTGATGCCCGGCCGCGCGGGCTTCGTTACGATCGACTGGAACAAGTTCAAGCAGGCGTCCAATTATGACAGCTTCCATGACAACACGCCGGAATCGGGCGGCTCCAACACCGGGGCGAGCGGCGGCCTGATTCGCGAAAAGTCGTGGGCGGCCTATCTGATGGCGACCGGCAAGCAGCAGATCGGCGACAACGACCTGCGCTTCAACATCGGCGCGCGCTATGTGAAGACCGACCAGACGATCGAGGGCCGGGTTTCCATCGCCGATCCGCGCAATACGCTGGCGAACGGAACCCAGATTCCGGACGGGTCGCGCTATCCCAATGTCGTGACGCTGGTGCGGACGTCGAACAGCTATGACAAGTGGCTGCCCGCCGCGACGCTCGCCTATGATCTCGGCGACCTGGCGGTGATCCGCGCGGCCTATTCCAAGACGATGACCCGGCCCGATCCGGCGGCGCAGTTGCCGGGCGTGGGCTTCGGCGATCCGTCTGCGGCCACCGCGACCATCGGCAACCCGGCGCTCAATCCCTATTTCTCGAACAATCTGGACTTCGGCGTCGAACTCTACACCGGGCGCGAAGGGCTGGTTTCGGTCAACGCCTTCCGCAAGTCGCTGACGGGCTTCACCACCAACCAGATCACGACCCAGCCTTTCTCGTTCCTGGCGCAATATGGGATCACCTACGACTCGCTCAATCCGACGCAGCGCGATGCGATCAACCTGCGCGGCGGACCCAATGCCGCCACGGTGCAGATCCAGTCGCAGGTCAATGTTCCCAACAAGCTGATCGTCAACGGGCTTGAATTTCAGTGGGTTCAGCCGCTCGATTTCCTGACCGAGCGCTTCCTCGGCATCAAGGGCTTCGGCTTCAACGCAAACGCCACGCTGGTCGATCAGCGCAGCGACGGCGCGGCGGTGGCCTTCGGCGTGTCGCCCTTCACCTATAATGTGATCGGCTATTACGAGAATGGCGGCGTCAACCTGCGCGTGTCGACCACCTTCCGGGAAGGATCGCAGGTGAGCGGCGCGAACCAGAACGGCATTCCCACCGCCGCCCTCTACAGCGACGATTATCAGCAGTGGGATTTCTCCTCCAGCTTCGACCTTGAAAAGCTGTTTGGGTGGACCGGCGCGCCACAGTTGACGGTCGATATCCAGAATTTCGGCAACGCCAAGCTGCGCCAGTATTTCCAGTATGAGGGCGCGACCTTCACCCAGTATAAGCCGGGCGTGCAGTATCTGGTCGGCGTTCGCGGCACCTTCTAAAGCGAAAAGGCCGGCTGACGCGAAAAGGCCGGGCGGCCCCTTTGAGGGTCGCCCGGCCTTTATTTTTCAACAGGATGAAAGCGTCAGACGCGTTCCCAGATTGCGGCGATCCCCTGACCGCCGCCGATGCACATGGTGGTCAGGCCATAGCGGCCGCCGGTGCGTTGCAGTTCATAGGCGAGCTTGGTCGTGATGATCGCGCCCGTCGCGCCAACCGGGTGGCCCAGCGAGATGCCGCTACCGTTGGGATTGACCTTCGCCGGATCGAACGCCAGCTCGCGCGCCACCGCACAGGCCTGCGCCGCGAAGGCTTCGTTCGATTCGATCACGTCGAGGTCCGCCACCGAAAGTCCCGCCCGCTCCAGCGCGTTGCGCGTCGCCGGGACCGGGCCGATCCCCATATAGGCGGGATCGACGCCCGCATGGCCATAGGCCACCAGCCGCGCGAGGGGCTTGAGGTTGTGGGCCTTCACCGCCGCCTCGCTCGCCAGCACGACCGCCGCCGCGCCGTCATTGATGCCCGATGCATTGCCCGCCGTCACCGTGCCGTCCTTCTGGAACACGGGCCTGAGGCCGGCGAAATCCTCCGGCGCGGCATTCATGCGCACATATTCGTCGGTGTCGAAGGCGACGGGCTTGCGCTTCACCATGACCTCGACGGGCGCGATCTGATCGCTGAACCGGCCCTGCGCAATGGCATTGGCGGCGCGCGTCTGGCTTTCATAGGCGAGCGCGTCCTGATCCTCGCGCGAAATGCCGTAGCGGGCCGCGACATTTTCCGCCGTCACGCCCATATGATAGGTATGGAAGGGATCGCTGAGCGCGCCGGTCAGGCCGTCCTGAAGCGCCGCGTCGCCCATCTTCTGTCCCCAGCGGGCGGCGGGAAGATAGTAAGGCGCGCGGCTCATGATCTCCGCCCCGGCGCCCAGCGCAATGTCGCAATCGCCCATCTTGATGGACTGCGCCGCGCTGATGATCGCCTGAAGCCCCGATCCGCACAGGCGGTTGACCGTCATCGCCGGGACTTCCTGAGGGATGCCCGCGTTTATCGCCGCGATCCGGGCGGCATAGGCGTCGCGCGGTTCGCAGGGGATCACCATCCCCAGAACGACGTTGCCGATCTGCGCCGCCTCAATTCCGGCGCGTGCGATGGCGGCCTTCGCCACCAGCGCGGCAAGTTCGCCCGGCTTCTGGTCCTTCAGCGAACCGCCGAAGCTGCCGATCGCGGTGCGGGCAGCCGATACGAGGAAAACGTCCATAGTCACACTCCTCCCGTTTCGGCTGCCTTTACGCGGATCGGCGCGTCGATCAACCAGCGCTTATGACAGCATCTCGATCATCAGGCCGAAGTCGCGCTGCGCCTCACCCCTGTTCGCGAGCATCTGGTAGAGCGCCTCGGCGGCATTGCCCATCGGCACCGACGCGCTGACGCTGGCGGCGGCCTGCGTCGCGAGCTTGAGATCCTTGAGCATCAGGCCCACCGCGAAACCGCCCTGATAGCCGTTGTCCGCAGGCGTCTGCGGTCCGACGCCGGGGACCGGGCAATAGCTGGTCATCGACCAGCTCTGGCCCGACGACACGCTGGAGATGTCGTAGAAGGTCTGCGGATCGAGGCCGAGCTTCTGCGCCATGGCGAAGGTTTCGCATGTCGCGACCATCGTCGATCCCAGCAGCATGTTGTTGCAGATCTTGGCCGCCTGCCCGTTACCGGGACCGCCCGCGTGGATCACCGCCTTGCCCATGGCCGACAGGATCGGCTTTGCCGCCGCGAAGCCCGCATCCGATCCGCCCACCATGAAGGTGAGCGTGCCGCCGTTGGCCGCCGCGATGCCGCCCGAAACGGGCGCGTCCACCATGGTGAAGCCCGCCGCCTGCGCCGCTTCGGCCACGCGGCGCGCGGTGGCGACGTCGATGGTCGAGCAGTCGAGCAGCAGCGCGCCGGGCTTGGCCGCGCCGAACACCTGACCGGTATAGACCGCCTCGACATGGGTGCCGGCGGGCAGCATGGTGACGATGGCGTCGGCTCCGGCGGCGGCGTCGGCGGCGCTCGCCGCGCGGACCGCGCCATGGCTCTCCGCCTTCGCGAGCGCGTCTTCCGACAGGTCGAACGCGCGCACGGCATAGCCGTTCTTCAGGAGATTGGCGGCCATGCCGCCGCCCATATTGCCCAAGCCGATAAAGGCTATCGTCTGCGTCATCTGTGGCATCCTTTCCGCTTAACTTCGCATATTTCCCGCAAGTTTTGACATTTTGTTGCGCGGGGCTGATCCTATCGGAAAGCGGAAGCCCCCAACATGCACCGGCCCGTCGCCATAGGACAGGCTCAGCCGCCTTCCGCCGTGCCCCCGATCGGCGTCCATCCCCGCTCGGGCGGCAGCGGGGCGAAGATCGCGTCGATCATCGCGTCGCTCACTTCCTCCAGCGTCGCCGGGTTCCAGCGCGGCGCATTGTCCTTGTCGAAGATCACGGCGCGCACGCCCTCGACGAAATCGGGGCGGCGGATGATCGCGCAGGCGAGGCCATATTCCATCGCCATATTGTCGGCGAAATCCGTCTTCGCCGCGCCTTCGACCAACTGGCGCAGCGCGACCTTGACCGTCTGGGGCGATTTGGTGGCGAGCACGGCCAGTTGCTTGCCCGCCCATTCGCCGCCGTCCGCCTTCAGCGCGGCGACGATCTCCTCGGCGCGGTCGGACGCGAAGAGGCGGTCGATGTCGGCGCGGGCGGCCTCCAGCTTCGACGGCGGGGGCGTTTCCGCATTTTCCGCCAGAATGTCGGCAAGGCCGGTCGGATCGACGAGGATGCGCGCTTTCACCGCATCCAGCTTGTCCGACGCCATATAGTGAGTCGCGATGCCGATGGCCGCGCAGTCCGCCCCGTCGATCCGAGCGCCCGTCGCCGCCAGCCATGCGCCGACGCGGCCGGGCAGGCGCGAGAGGAACCAGCCGCCGCCCACGTCCGGGAAAAGGCCGATGCCGGTTTCGGGCATGGCGAAGGTCGTCCGCTCGGTCGCGACGCGATAGCGCGCCGGGAGCGACAGGCCGACGCCGCCGCCCATGACGATGCCGTCGATGAAGGCGACGATGGGCTTTTCGTAGATGAACAGCAGATGGTTCATGCGATATTCGACGTGGAAGAAGCGCTCCGCCTCGACGCAGTCGGCCTTCGCGCTGTTGGCGATGAGGGCGATGTCGCCGCCCGCGCAGAAGCCGCGCGACAATTTGGGGTCGCCGTCCGGCGCGGGGGCATGGTCGATCATTACCGCGACGACACGGTCGTCCCCGGCCCATGCGAGCAGCGCGCCGTTGATCGCTTCGCACATGTCCGGCGTCAGCGCGTGGATCGCCTTCGGCCGGTTCAGCCGGATGCGGCCGACGCCGCCCTCGACGAAGGTCAAAACCTGATCGGTCATTGGCGCAGCATGTCCCGTGCGACGATCATCCGCATGACCTGATTGGTGCCTTCGAGGATCGAATGGACGCGCAGGTCGCGCCAGAAGCGCTCGATCGGATAGTCCATGAGATAGCCGTAGCCGCCATGGAGCTGCAGCGCGCGGTCGACCACCGACGATCCGGTGTCGGTTGCCAGCCGCTTGGCCATGGCGGCGAAGCGGGTCTTGTCGGGCGCGTTTTCCGTGACCTTGACGGCAGCGGCGTAGAGCAGCGTGCGCGCCGCCTGAAGCTCCGTCTCCATGTCGGCCAGCGTGAACTGCGTGTTCTGGAAATCGGCGATGGACTGGCCGAACTGCTTGCGGTCCTTGGTATAGGTCAACGCTTCGTCGATGCAGCGCTGCGCACCGCCGAGCGAGCAGGCGCCGATGTTGAGGCGGCCGCCGTCCAGCCCCATCATCGCGATGCGGAAGCCTTCGCCTTCGCCGCCGACGAGATTTTCGACCGGCACGCGCACACCGTCGAAATTGACCTGTGCGGTGGGCTGCGAATGCCAGCCGAGCTTGCGTTCGTTCGCGCCGAAGCTGACGCCCGGCATGTCCTTTTCGATGACGAGGCAACTGATGCCCTTCGGCCCCTCGTCCCCGGTGCGGACCATCACGACATAGATTTCATTCTCGCCGCCGCCCGAGATGAACTGCTTGGAGCCGGTGACGACATAATGGTCGCCGTCGCGCACCGCGCGGGTCTTGAGCGCGGCGGCGTCCGACCCCGATCCCGCTTCGGTCAGGCAATAGCTGCCGATGCGGTCCATCGGCACCATCGAAGGCAGATATTTGTCCTTCACCGCCTGACCGCCGAACCGGTCGATCATCCATGCGGCCATATTATGAATGGAGATGAAGGCGCTGGTCGAGGGACAGCCATAGGCCATCGCCTCCATGATGAGCGCCGCTTCCAGCCGGCCGAGGCCGATGCCGCCCGATTCCTCCGACACATAGATGCCGCCGAACCCCAGCTCCGCGGCGGCGCGGATCGTGTCGCGCGGGAAGATATGCTTTTCGTCCCATTCGGCGGCGTGGGGGGTGATGGCGTCGGCGGTGAAGCGCTGCGCCATTTCCTGAATCGCGCGCTGATCGTCGGTAAGGTCGAACTGGTTTGTCATCATTTTCCGTTTCGATGGGGGGCAGGCGTGCGCGCCTTGTGCCCTTCTATCGCAAGCCGCCTCCATGGACCATTGCGATTATGCATTCAATCGCCCATTAGGGCAAAGTTGATCTGCAAAAATGCAGAGGTTACGATGTTCGACTGGGACGATCTGCGCATATTCCTGGCGGTGGCGCGGATGAAAAGGGTGGCCCCGGCGGCGCGGGCGCTGGGGATGGACGCGACCACGGTGGGGCGCAGGCTGGCGCGCCTGTCGGCAGCGCTGGACGCGGACCTGTTCGAGCAGGTGGGCGCGGACCGCATCCTGACGCAGCGCGGAGCGGCGCTGCTGCGTCATGCCGAAAGCGTCGAGGGCGCGGCGCTGGCGGCAGTGGCGGACATCAAGGGCGAACGCCACAGCCTGAGCGGTCTCGTCCGCCTGTCGGTCGCCGAAGGGTTCGGCACCGCCATCCTCGCGCCCGGCATCCCCGCCTTCCACCAGCGGCATCCCGACATCGACATCGACGTGGTGGCGACATCGGGCTTCCTCAATCCTTCCAAGCGCGAGGCCGACATGGCGGTGATGCTGGCGCGGCCGCAGCGCGCGCATCTGCTGGTCGAAAAGCTCGCAGACTATGGCCTGCACCTCTATGCGTCGGCCGCCTATCTGGGCCGCTATGGCGCGCCGCGCGGGCGGTCGGACCTTAGCGACCATGTGCTGATCGGCTATGTGCCCGACCATCTCTTCTCGCCCGAACTCGACTATCTCGACGAAGTGCAGGTCGGCGCGGCGGCGCGGCTGCGGTCGAGCAGCATCGGCATCCAGCGCCGGATGGTGCAGGAAGGGGCGGGCATCGGCATCCTGCCCGATTTCTTCGCCGCGGACGATCCCACGCTGGTCAAGATACTGGGCGAGGAGGTGGAGATCCGCCGCAGCTTCTGGCTGGTGACGCACAGCGACATGGCGCGGCTGGCGCGGATCGAGGCGGTCGCCGACCTTATCCGCGCGCAGGTGCGCCGGACGGCGGAGCGCGGCCTGATGACCGGCTGACGCTCATTCCGCGTCGGGCTGGTTTTCCGGCGCGGCCCGGCGGAAAGCGTCGAGGGCGAGGCAGGCGCGCTCGACCTCCAGGATGCGCGGCCACACCAGTTCCACGCCGAAGCGGCGGGCATTGCCAAGCTGCGGCACGAGACAGAGGTCCGCCAGCGTGACCCGGTCGCCGAAGCAATAGGGTCCGGACTGGCGCCCGATCAGCGCCTCGAACGCGTCCAGCCCTTCGCCGATGACGCGCGCGGCCCATGCCGTCGCCTGATCCTGCGTCAGCCCGACCTCGCGCAGATGTTTGAGCACCCTGAGATTCTGGACCGGATGCACGTCGCAGGCGATGAGCTGCGCGGCGGCGCGCACCTTCGCGCGGGCGAGCGGGGTTGCGGGCAGCAGCGGCGGATCGGGGAAAAGCTCGTCCAGATATTCGCAGATGGCGAGGCTCTGCGTCAGCACGTCGCCCTCCGCCTCCAGCGCGGGCACGAAGCCCTGCGGATTGAGCGCCAGGAAACCGGGTTCGCGCTGCTCCCCCTTGCGCAGATGATGGAAGACATCGGCATAGGGGACGCCCTTGAGATTGAGGGCGATGCGCACGCGATAGGACGCGCCGGAGCGAAAATAGCCATGCAGGGTGAAGTCGGTCATGGGGAGGGGTCCGTGAGGCGGAAGTGGCTTGTCGTTGTCCACATTCTTCCTTATCCTGAGGACATGAACAAGCCTCTCACGCTCAATGTCCGGGTCAGCGGTGCGCTGGGCGAGTTCGTTGCCGCCAATGTCGGCGAAACGGGCGCTTATGAGAATGTGAGCGAATATGTCCGCGACCTCATCCGCCGCGACATGGTGCGGGTGGAAAGCGAGCGGCTCGCCCTGCTGAAGGCCGAATTGCAGCAGGCCTTCGCCGCGCCGGACAGCGATTTCATGTCGCTCGATGCGGCAAGCCTGTTCGCGCGCCACTGAGCGATGGCCGTGTTCCGGGTGGCGCGGATCGCCGGGCTGCGGATCGACGAAATCTATCTCTACAGCCGGGATCGCTGGGGTGACGAGCAGGCGCGCGACTATGTGACCGGCCTGTTCGACTTCTTCGAGGATATTGCGGCGCGGCGGGTTTCGTGGCGCCCCGTTCCAGCCGATCTGGGAATCACCGGTTTTCACGCGCGCTATCGCCGCCATTATGTCTACTGGCGTGTGCTGGACGACGGCGCGGTCGGCATTGTCACGGTGTTGCACGAGCGCATGCACCGGATGGCCCGGTTCCGCGACGACCTGATCGAACCCTAAACGCCCGTGCTGCCGCGCACGACGAGGCGGGCGGGCAGGGTGCCGGGCGGGGGCGGGCGGTCCTCGATCTGGGCGACGAGCGTATCGACCAGCAACTGCCCCGCGCCCTTCATATCCTGCATGACGGTGGTGAGCGGCGGGCTGGTGAGGCTGGCGGCGGGGATGTCGTCGAAGCCGACGATGGCGACATCGCCCGGCACCGACAGACCCGCCTGCGCCAGCGCGCGCATCGCGCCGATGGCGATGAGGTCGCTCGCGGCGAAGATCGCATCGAAGGGCGCGCCCCGCCCGATCAGCGTGCGCGCCGCCGCCTGCCCCGCTTCCTCGGAGGTCAGCGCGTCGATCTGCAACACCGGTTCGGGCGTCAGACCCTGCGCACGCATCGCGTCGCACAGGCCCGCATAACGATCGGCAAATTCGGGATAATGTCCGTCGGCATGGCCGAGGAAGGCGATGCGACGCCGCCCGACGCTCAGCAGATGCGCCCCCGCCATGCGGCCCGCGCCCCGGTTGTCGGACCCGACCGTGGGGCCGATCGTGTCCGCGCCCACCGATCCCCAGCGCACGAAATGCGTGCCCGCGCCAACCAGTTGCTCCAGCCGCCGGGCATAGAGCGTATAGTCGCCATAGCCCAGCAGGATGAGGCCGTCGGCGCGGTGGCTGTCCTGATAGCGGACGTGCCAGTCATCCTCCATCTTCTGAAAAGAAATGAGCAGGTCGAGTCCCCGCGCCCCGCATTGCCGGGTGATCGACCCCAGCATGGCGAGGAAGAAGGGGTTGATGTTCGATTCGTCGGGTGTGCGGTCCTCGAAGAAGAGGAGCGCGATGGTGTTGGCGCGCTGCGAACGGAGCGAGGACGCGTTCTTGTCCACCGAATAGTTGAGTTCGCGCGCGATCGCTTCGATCCGCTGGCGGGTGGCGAGACTGACCGAGCGCGATCCGCGCAGCGCCCGGCTGACGGTGGGTTGGGACACGCCCGCGAGATAGGCGATGTCGAAGCTCGTCGGCTTGCTGCTGCGCTGGCGGCCCATCTGTCTCTCCCGCGCGTGTTGACGTGCGCGGTGCATCCTAGGGACTGCCGAAAATCAAGGCAATCGGGCCTTTCGGGACAGGTGCGATCGTGGCCGCGCGGCCACGATCCGGGGCGCTGCATATTATGCGTATACGTATGCCTTATGGCCGGAGCGCCTGACGGGGGCGTAAGGGAGGCCCAACGCACGGGACAGCGGCGCTCCACGGCCACGCCTGCGGATCAGGGATTATCGCGCACCGGACGGCGGCTCAAACGTCCGCCGGTGCTATGGGGAGAGGACAAGTGGCCAATCAGTTCGACCGCGCCCGTATGCTGGGCGCTTCCATCCTTGCCATCGTCGCAGCGACGGGCGCGACGCCCGCGCTGGCGCAGGATGCCGCGCCTCAGGCCGATGCCGCGCCGCAGGACGACCCCGCCAGCACCATCGTCGTCACCGGCTTCCGCGCGGCGCTTCAAAATGCGGTGAACGTCAAGAAGAACGCGCAGACCGTGGTGGAATCGGTGTCGGCGGAGGACATCGGCAAGCTGCCCGACGCGTCCATCGGCGAATCCATCGCCCGCCTGCCCGGCCTGACATCGCAGCGCCTGTTCGGCCGCGCCAATTCCATCGCGATCCGCGGCGCAAGCGCGGACCTGTCCTCGACGACGCTGAACGGCCGCCCGCAGACATCGACGGGCGAGCAGCGCAATGTCGAATTCGACCAGTATCCCGCCGAAGTCGTCAGCCGCGTCGACGTGTTCAAGACGCCGCAGGCCAACCTCATCCATCAGGGGCTGGTCGGCACCGTCGACATCCGCACCATCCGCCCGCTCGATTATGGCAAGCGGCTGGTCGCGGTCGGCGCGCGCGGCGTCTATGCCGATCTGGGCAAGGTCAACGCCGACAGCAAGGACAAGGGATACCGGCTGACCGGCACCTATGTCGACCAGTTCGCCGGGGACCGCATCGGCGTCGCGCTCTCGGTCGCCTATAGCGACGAACCCTATCAGTCGAAGGAGTTCGAGGCGTGGGGCTATGCCGACACGCCCGCGGGCGAGAAGGTCATCGGCGGCATCAAGCCGTTCGGCGTATCGACGCAGCTCAAGCGCCTCGGCATCCAGGGCAGTGTGCAGATGCGCGCGACCGACACGCTGATGCTGACCTTCGACGGTTTCTACGGCGATTTTTCGGACAAGCAGATCAAGCGCGGCGTCGAATTCCCGCTTTACTGGAGCGCGGCGCAGCTCGTGCCCGGCAGCACCACCAAACAGGGCAATTTCATCGACAGCGGCACCTTCACCAATGTCGAAGCGGTGGTGAACAACCATGGCTATGAGCGCAAGTCGACGATCTTCTCCGGCGGGTTCAACGCGAAGTATACCGGCGACGACGGCTGGTCGGCGATGTTCGACTTCGGCTATTCGCGCACCGACCGGTCGGAACTGTCGCTCGAAACCAACGCGGGCACCGGCCCCGGTGCGGGTGTCGGCGCGGTCGATACGCTCGATTTCACCAGCGGCAAGACCGGAACGCGCTTTACCTCCAGCCTGCTCGACTATGCCAACCCCGGCCTGATGGTGCTGACCGATCCGCTCGGCTGGGGCGGCGGCGCGCCGCTCGGCCATCAGGAAGGCTATTATAACGACCGCATCATCGACGATGAGGTCAAAAGCTATCAGGTCGAGTTCGGCAAGGAGATCGAGGGCGGCTTCCTGTCGAAGATCAGCGCGGGCCTGGGCTATACCGACCGCACAAAATCGAAGACGCCGGACGAATATTTCCTGAACCTCGCGGGCGGCGCGCGATCGCTGGTCCTGCCCGATCAATATCGTCTGGCAGCGACCGACCTATCCTTCATCGGCGTCGGCCCGATCCTGTCCTACGATCCGTTCAAGCTGCTGAATGACGGCGTCTATGTAAAGACGCTCAACCCCAGCAAGGACGTGCCCGCCAAGGCCTATTCGGTGACGGAGCGGGTCATGTCGCTCTACCTGATGGCGGACATCAAATCGACGGTCGGATCGGCGGACCTGACCGGCAATTTCGGCGTGCTGGCGCAGAACACCGAACAGAAGTCGCGCGGCTTCGTCAATCTGGCGGCGGCATCGCTGGTGCCCACGACGCGGGGCGCGACCTATTGGGACGTGCTGCCGTCCGCCAACCTTTCGCTGCGCTTCCCCAGCGATTTCGTGATCCGGCTCGCCGCCGCCCGCGAGATCCAGCGGCCCCGGTTCGAGGATATGAAGGTCAGCCTCGATTATGGCTATAACACCGCCAGCGGGATCATCACCGGCACCGGCGGCACCCCGACGCTGCGCCCCTATCGCGCCTGGGCGGCGGACTTTAATATCGAGAAATATTTCGGGACGAAGGGCTATATCGGCCTCCAGACCTTCTACAAGAAGCTCGACAGCTACGTCTATCGCGACACCGCCGCGTTCGATTATACCGGCCTGCCGGTCGTGCTGCCGCCCGGCGCGACCAACCTGCAAGGCACGATCACGCGCCCGGTCAACGGCAAGGGCGGCAAGCTCTACGGCTTCGAAATCGCGGGCACGGTGCCCTTCGACGTGGTGACGCCCGCGCTCGACGGCTTCGGCCTCACCGGTGGCCTTGGCTATACCAAGACCAGCATCCGCCCCGGTCCCAATGCCGATGCCGAAGACCTGCCCGACTATTCGCGCTGGGTGGCGAACGGCACGCTCTTCTTCGAGAAATGGGGCTTTTCGGCGCGCGGTTCGGTCCGCTACCGTTCTTCCTTCGTCGGCCAGTTCATCGGCTTTGGCGGCGAGCGCGAACTGCGCCGGGCCTTGAGCGAAACCATCGTCGATGCGCAGATCGGCTATGATTTCCAGAAGGGCAGCGCATTGGAAGGCGTTTCGCTGTTCCTGCAGGGACAGAATCTGACCGACGAGCCGTTCGTGTCGGTGGACACGGACTCGAAAGCGCAGGTGCGCAATTACCAGAGCTATGGCCGCCGCTTCATGGCGGGCTTCAACTACCGCTTCTGATGTGTAGCATGTCCTCGCGGCATTATGCCGCGGGGGCACAACCACCCTGCCGGAGGGAATTTCCATGGGTCGCACGGCCATGAGCTTGCGCGCGGGCGTCGCCGCGATGATCGCCGCCCTCGCCCCTCCGGCGGCGGCGGATACGCTGGCGGACGTGCGGGCGCGCACGGCGGAGCAGGAGATCGTCTATTTCGTCCTGCCCGACCGCTTCGCCAATGGCGACCCCAGGAACGACCGGGGCGGCCTGAAAGGCGACCGCCTCGCCACCGGCTACGATCCCACATCCCGCGCATTCTACCATGGCGGCGACCTCAAGGGGCTGACCGGGAAGCTCGACTATATCAAAGGGCTGGGCGCGACCGCGATCTGGCTCGGCCCGATCTTCAAAAACAAGCCCGTGCAGGGCGCGAAGGGCCAGGAAAGCGCGGGCTATCACGGCTACTGGATCACCGATTTCACGACCGTCGATCCGCATTTCGGCACCGACGCCGATTTCCGCGCGCTGGTCGATGCCGCCCATGCCCGCGGCATGAAGGTCTATATGGACATCATCGTCAACCATACGGCGGACGTGATCCAGTATCGGGAAAGCCCGACTAGCGCCGCCCCCTATCGCAGCAGGGCGGACTATCCCTTTTCCCGCAGGGGTGGCGTGGACGGCGCACCGATCAACGCGGGCTTTACGGGCGATGCCGACGCCAGCGCCGCCAACTGGGCAAGGCTGACCGATCCCGCCTTCGCCTATACGCCTGTGGTGCCAAAGGGCGAGGAAAGGGTCAAAGTCCCCGCTTGGCTCAACGATCCCGTCTATTACCACAATCGCGGCGATACCGACTGGAAGGGCGAGAGCGCGCAATATGGCGATTTCGTCGGCCTCGACGATCTGGCAACGGAGAACCCGCGCGTGGTCGCCGGCTTTATCGACATCTACAAGGGCTGGATCGACCGGTTCGGCATCGACGGATACCGCATCGACACCGCGCGCCATGTGAACCCGGAATTCTGGCGCGCCTTCATCCCGGCGATCCGCGCCCATGCAGTGGCGAAGGGCATTCCGAATTTCCACATCTTCGGCGAAGTCGCGACCGACGAATATGACCCGGCGCTGCTGGCGAGCTGGACGCGCAACGCGGCTTTCCCGGCCGTGCTCGACTTCGCCTTCATGCGCGCGGCGGTGGACGCGGCGAGCGGGAAGACGGGCACGCAGATGCTCGCCCGCATGGTCGAGGACGACGCGCTCTACGAAGGGGGGAAGGCGGCGGCGCTGCAACTGCCGACCTTCCTCGGCAATCACGATGCGGGCCGTTTCGGCTGGTTCCTGCGGCGGCAAAATCCCGGCATGAGCGACGCCGAAGCGCTGGCGCGCGACATGCTGGGCCATGCGATGCTGCTGACGCTGCGCGGCGTGCCGACACTCTATTATGGCGACGAACAGGGCTTTGCCGGCAAGGGCAACGACCAGCAGGCGCGGCAGGACATGTTCGCGTCAAAGGTCGCGGAATATAATGACGACACGCTGATCGGCACGACCGCGACCACCGCGCGCGACAGTTTCGATGCGGCCCATCCGCTCTACCGCGCCATCGCCAGGCTGGCGCAGATCCGGCGCAACACGCCCGCCTTGTCGCGCGGCGCGACTATTCTGCGTGCGAGTTCGGACCAGCCCGGCCTCTTCGCCGTATCGCGGATCGACCCGGATACGGGGCGCGAAGTCGTCGTCGCGTTCAACACATCGGCCGCCGCGCTGTCGGGCCATATCGCGGTCGATCCGGCGAGCGGCGGGTTCACCGCCCTCGCCGGACCCTGCCCCGCCGCCCCGCTTGCGCCCGGCAGCATTACCCTTACCCTTCCCGCTTTCGGCTATGCCGTCTGCGCCGCCAAGGATTGACCCCAGACCATGACGCTTCCCGTTCAAGCCGATCTGCCCTGGTGGAAGGGCGCGGTCATCTACCAGATCTACCCGCGCAGCTTCAGCGACAGCAACGGCGACGGCATCGGCGACCTCAACGGCATTACGCAGCGGCTGGACCATGTGGCGAAGCTGGGCGCGGACGCGATCTGGATCTCGCCCTTCTTCACGTCTCCGATGCGCGATTTCGGATACGACATCGCCGATTATTGCGATGTCGATCCGATCTTCGGCACGCTCGCCGATTTCGACGCGCTGGTCGCGCGGGCGCATGCGCTGGGCCTCAAGGTCACGATCGACCAGGTTTATGCCCACACGTCCGACCTGCACGACTGGTTCGCGAAGAGCCGCGCCAGCCGCAGCGGCGACAGGGCCGACTGGTATGTCTGGGCGGACCCCAAGGCGGACGGCACCCCGCCGAACAACTGGCAGTCGGTGTTCGGCGGCCCGGCCTGGACATGGGACGCGCGGCGCGGGCAATATTATATGCACCAGTTCCTGAGCAGCCAGCCACAGCTTAATGTGCACAACCCGTTGGTGCAGGACGCGCTGCTGGGGGCGATGCGTTTCTGGCTGGACCGGGGCGTGGACGGATTCCGGCTCGACGCGCTCAACCATTCGATGCACGACCCGGAACTGCGCGACAATCCGCCCGCGCCGGATGACGGCACGCTGCGCACCCGGCCCTTCGATTTCCAGATCAAGAAATATAGCCAGAGCCACGCAGGCGTCGCCGATTTCGTCGCGCGCATCCGCCGCCTGTGCGACGAATATGGCGCGATCTTCACGGTGGCGGAGGTGGGCGGCGCGCTCGCCGAGGCGGAGATGAAAGCCTATACGGCGGGCGAAACGCACCTCAACAGCGCCTATGGCTTCAACTTCCTCTATGCCGATGCGCTGACCCCCGCGCTGGTCAAGGATACGGTCGAACGCTGGCCCGACGATCCGGGCATGGGCTGGCCGAGCTGGGCGTTCGAGAATCACGATGCGCCCCGCGCCCTGTCCCGCTGGTGCGCGCCGCAGGACCGCGCCGCCTTCGGGCGGATGAAGGCGATGCTGCTGGTCGCGCTGCGCGGCAACGCCATCCTCTATCAGGGCGAGGAACTGGGGATCACGCAGGTCGATATTCCCTTCGACAAGCTGCAAGACCCCGAAGCCATCGCCAACTGGCCGCTGACCCTGTCGCGCGACGGCGCGCGCACGCCGCTGCCATGGGAAGCGGACGCAGCGCATGCGGGCTTTTCGAGCGCGGAGCCATGGCTGCCGGTCGGCGAGGAAAACCGCGCCCGCGCCGTCGACACGCAGGAGGCCGATGCGGGATCGCTGCTGCACCATAGCCGCGCGATGCTGGCGCTGCGCAAGGCGCATCCGGCGCTCAAGACCGGCAGCCTCGACATCGTGATCGCGGACGACCGGCGCCTGCTGTTTCGCCGCCGCGCGAACGGCCAGTCGCTGCTGTGCCTGTTCAACCTGTCGCCGGAGGCGGCGGAATGGCCGCAGGAGATCGCCGCGACCAACCGCCTGCTCGCCGCCGTCAATGGTGCGGCACCGGGCGCTCTGCCCGCCTACGGCGCGCTGATGATCGAGGAATGACGACGATGTTCAAGGCCGCTCTGGCGATCCCCCTGCTGCTCGCCGCCCCGGCGCTGGCGCAGGAGGCGCGCCCCGCCGTTACCGCGACCTCGCCCGACGGCAGCATCCTGCTGACCGTTTCGACCGACAATGACAGCCGCCCCGTCTGGTCTCTTTCCCGCAAGGGCAGGCTGCTGATCGCGCCGTCGAAGCTGGGCTTCATCCTGACCGACGGCCTCAACATGGTGCGCGGCTTTACCATCGCCGGGTCGGAGAAGGCGGCGGCGAAGGAGACGTGGGAGCAGCCCTGGGGCGAACGGCGCTTCGTCACCGACATTCACAACGAACTGCTGGTGCGCTTCAGGCAATCGGACGTGCAGGGCGCGCGGCTGATGAACGTCCGCTTCCGCCTGTTCGATGACGGCGTCGGCTTCCGCTACGAGCTGCCCGAGCAGCCGGGCATGAAGACGATGCGGATCGCCGACGAGACGACCGAGTTCGACATTGCGCCCAAGGGCACCGCATGGTGGATTCCGGGCGGCGAGTGGAACCGCTATGAGCAGGTCTATCAGGCGACCCCCATCGACGCTGTATCGACCGCGCATACGCCCATCACCATGCGGCTGGAGGACGGGACGCACCTCAGCTTCCACGAAGCCGCGCTGGTCGATTATTCGGCCTATTGGCTCAAGCGCGCATCGGGCCAGACGTTCCGCACCACCCTGTCGCCTTCGTCGCAGGGCGCGCGTGTGATCCGCGACCTGCCGTTCAACACGCCATGGCGCACGATCCGCATCGCCGACAGCGCGGCGGGGCTGGTCGAGAATGATCTGGAGCTGAACCTCAACGAACCCAACAGGCTGGGCGATGTGCGCTGGTTCAGGCCCGCCAAATATATCGGCATCTGGTGGGGCATGATCCGGGGCGACTGGACATGGGCGGAAGGGCCGAACCATGGCGCGACCACCGCGCGGACCAGGCGCTATATCGACTTTGCGGCGAAACACGGCTTTCGCGGCGTGCTGGTCGAGGGGTGGGACAAGGGCTGGAACGGCGAATGGTTCGGCCATGGCGACGAATTCAGCTTCACGCAGGCGACGGGCGATTTCGACCTGCCGGGCCTTGCCGCCTATGCGCGGAAAAAGGGCGTCCACCTGATCGGCCATCATGAGACGGGCGGCAATATCGCCAATTACGAGGCGCAACTGGATGACGCCATGAAGCTTTATGGCGGGCTGGGTGTCGATGTCGTCAAGACGGGCTATGTCGCCGACATGGGCGGCATCGTCGCGCCGGGCGATACGCCGGGCACGACCCGGATGGAATGGCATGACGGCCAGCGGCAGGTGCAGCATCATCTAAAGGTCGTGGAGACCGCCGCCAAATATCATGTCGCGGTCAACGCGCATGAGCCGGTCAAGGACACGGGCCTGCGCCGCACCTATCCCAACTGGGTGTCGCGCGAAGGGGCGCGGGGGATGGAATATAACGCCTGGGGGGCGTTCGCCAACGGGCCGGACCATGAACCGACGCTGGTCTACACCCGGATGCTGTCGGGGCCGATGGACTATACGCCGGGCGTCCTCAGCCTCGAAGGGGCGAAACATGTGCCGCTTGCGTCCACCCTGGCCAAGCAGCTCGGCCTCTATCTCGCCCTCTATTCGCCGATCCAGATGGCGGCGGACTTCATCGAAAATCTGGCGAAATATCCCAGGGAACTGGATTTCATCGCCAGGGTGCCCGCCGACTGGAGCGAGAGCCACCTGATCGCGGGCGAAGTGGGCGACTATGCGATCTTCGCGCGCAAGGACCGCAACAGTGCGGACTGGTATGTCGGCGGCGTCAACGACGCGACGGCGCGCACCGTGCCGCTCAGCTTCGATTTCCTCGAACCGGGCAAAAGCTACACCGCGACCATCTATAAGGATGGCGAGGGCGCGACCTACCTCACCGACGCGCGGCACCGGATTGCCTATGAAACGCGCACCGTCCGCAAGGGCGACCGCTACGACCTGTGGCTCGCGCCCGGCGGCGGCGCGGCGATGCGGCTGGTGCCCGCGAAATAACGGTTCCGGCCTTCAAGGCCGGTCTCCCCCGCCGCCGGGCCGGACTGCACGCCGGTCCGGCGGTTTTCCCCTCAGATGTCGGGCAGCTTCTGGGCGGCGAAGCCCCAGCCTTTCAGCGACGCAGCCCGCCCGATCAGCGCGTCGGCGTCGCCGATCGAAAAAGGATGCGCGTCCTTCATCCCGTCCAGTTCGTCCCAATCGAGCGGGATCGCGACCGGCGCGCCGGGGCGGGCGCGGGCGGAATAGGGCAGGACGGCGGTGCTGCCGCGCTGGTTGCGCAGCCAGTCGATGAAGATGCGGTCCCTGCGCTTCGCCTTGCTCATCGTTGCGACGAAGCGGTCCGGCTCGGCGGCGCTCAAGGCCTGTGCGAAGCGGGATGCGAAATCCTTGTGCGCGTCCCAGCCATGGCCCGGCGTCAGCGGCACGACGACATGCACGCCCTTCCCCCCTGACAGCATCGCGAAGGAAACGAGGCCGATGTCGGACAGGCGCGCGCGGATGTCCTGCGCGGCCGCCTTCACGCGGGCAAAGTCCATGCCTTCGTCGGGATCGAGGTCGAAGATCATGCGGTCGGGCCGCTCCACCGCGTCGGCGCGGCTGGCCCAGCCGTGAAATTCGATCGTCCCCATCTGCACGCAGGCGAGCAGCCCCTGTGCATCCTCGACATAGATATAATCCTCGCTGCCGCCGTCCTTCTCCCGGATCGGCACCTGATGCACCGCCTTGCCGAAAGAGCCGCTGTCATGCTTCTGGAAGAAGCATTTCTTCGCGCGCCCCTGCGGGCAGCGGACGAGGCTGACGGGTCGGTTGGCGGCGAAGGGGAGCATCAGCGGCGCGATGGCGGCATAATAGTCGGCCAGTTCGCCCTTGGTCTGGCCGCTTTCGGGGAAGATGACGCGGTCGCGGCTGCTGATCTTCATAAGTTCGCGCGGCGCGGGCGCGGCGGCTGGCTTTTCGGGCTTCACCTCCTTCGCCTTCCTGTCGCCGCGTAAGCCCAGGAAGCTGGCATGGCGCACGCGCCCTTCGGCGGTGAATTCGGCAAAGGCGATCTCGGCGACGAGCTGCGGTTTCAGCCAGGTTGCGCCGCGCGACTCTGTGCGGGGAACCTCGGCGGGGGCTTTGTCCGCTGCCAGCGGCTGCATCGCTTCGTCCAGTTGCGCCATCAGATCGGTGTCGAAGCCGGTGCCGACCTTGCCCTTGTAGACCAGCGCCTTGCCCTCATGCTGGGCGAGGAGGAGCGACCTGAACGGGCGGCCGCGCGCGGTGCTGGCGCTCCGGCCGATAATGACGAATTCCTGCCGCCGCGTGCATTTGACCTTGACCCAGCTCTTCGTCCGCCCGGCGCGATAGGGGGCGTCGATCCGCTTGGCGATGATCCCCTCCTGCCCCGCGCCGCAGAGCGAGCGGTAGAGTTTATCGCCCGCACCGATGACATGATCGGCGACCATCACCGGCGGGCTGGCGTCGCGCAGCAGCGCCTCCAGCCGTTCCTTGCGCTCGATCTGGGGGAGCTTCTTCATGTCCTTCCCCTCTAGCGAGAGCAGGTCGAAGGCGAAGAAATGGAAGGGCGTGTCCTCCCGCTGCGATCCGTGTCCGCGTTTCAGCACCTCCTGAAGCGCGGAGAAGCTGGGGTTGCCATCCGGCCCGAAAGCGACGATCTCTCCGTCGATCAGCGCGGGCGGCAGGTCGAGCGCGGCGATGGCACGGACCAGCGGCCCGAACTTGTCGGTCCAGTCGAGCCCGTTGCGGGTGGAGACGCGCACCTTGTCCCCCGCCACTGCGACAATGGCGCGATAGCCGTCATACTTGATCTCGTGCATCCACTCGTTCCCGGCGGGCACGGCATCGACCAGGGTCGCGAGTTGGGGGGCGGAGAAAGCCGGGAGCCTGCCGCCGCCCGCACGGCGGGGCTTCGCGACTTTGGCATTATGGTCGCGCGCCGCCTGCATTTTTTCGCCGAACGCCTTGCCCTTCGCGCCTTTGAGCGATTGCGCCGCATCCTTGTCCGCCGCGATTTCCGCCATCGACCGGCCCGTGAGCACGCTGGTGAGACCGCGCTCGACCAGCACATCGCCCTCCCCCGCTTCCGCGTCGCTAACCTTGCGCAGCAACCAGTTGTCGCGCTTCTCGCCCGGCCGCCGCTTCATGCGGACCAGCAGCCATTCGCCCTTCATCCGCTCCCCGTCGAGCGTGAAGTGGAGATGCCCGTCCTCAAGGTCACCGGCGCTCTTGCCTTCGATGGGCGCCCATGTGCCGCGGTCCCACAGCATCACCGTGCCGCCGCCATATTCGCCCTTGGGAATGATCCCCTCGAAATCGCCGTAGCTTAACGGATGATCCTCGGTCTGGACGGCGAGACGCTTGTCGTCGGGGTCAATGCTCGGGCCTTTGGTCACAGCCCAGCTTTTCAGCACCCCGTTCACCTCCAGCCGGAAATCCCAGTGCAGGCGCGTCGCGTCATGCTTCTGCACCACGAAGCTGTTGCCGCCGGTCTTCGCGACCTTGCCCTCCGGCTCGCGAGTCTTCTGAAAGTCGCGCCTGGCGTTATAGGCGGAGAGCGGATCGCGGGCGGCCATGGCGGCGGATCAGGAGATGTTGCGCTTTGCCGGAGCGCGCGATCCGGACGCGGCCTTGGCGGATGCCTTCTTCGCGGGCGCTTTCTTGGCGGGGGCGGCCCTGCCCCCCTCTCCCACCGATTTCTTGAGCGCCGCCATCAGGTCGATGACGTTGCCGCCCTTCGCCGACGGTTCCTCGACATCCTCGATGATGCGCTTGCCCTTCGCTTTCTTCTTTTTTTCGATCAGGCGCTGGAGCGCGTCGACATAGCGGTCGTGAAACTCTTCGGGGTGAAAAGGCGCGGTCTTCTTGTCGATGATCGCGGTGGCGAGGTCGAGCAGGTCGGGATCGGCCTTCCGGTCGGGGATCGACCCGAAATATTTCTGCGCCCTGGTGACTTCGTCGGCATAGCGCAGCACTTCGAGGATCAGCCCCTTGCCGCAGGGTTTCAGCGACACGAGCTGCTCCCGCCCCCGCACCGAAAGCTGGCCAAGGCCCACCTTTTTCGTCGTGCGCAGCGCATCGCGCAGCACGGCATAGGCTTCCTCGGCCAGATCATCGGCAGGGAGGACGAAATAGGGCTTTTCATAATAGAGCACGTCGATGGCGTCGGCGTCGACGAACTGGACGAGGTCGAGCGTCTTGCGGCTCTCGATTTTCACCGCCTCGATCTCTTCGTCCTCCAGCAGGACGTAATTGCCCTTTGAAATCTCGAAGCCCTTGAGAATTTCGTCGCGGTCGACCGGACCGACGCCGGGCGCGACCTTTTCGTACCGGATGCGCTTGCCGGTCGGCTCGTGGATCTGGTGGAAGGAAATCGCCGCGCCGGACCGGGTCGCGGGATAGATTTCCACGGGAATCGAGACCAGCGCCAGTCTGATCTGACCCTGCCAATATGCGCGTGCCGCCATGCCGTGAACCTCCGACCCGGTTCAGCGCGCCGCCCGCGCGGAAGTTCCGTTACGGAAGCGATTCGGGCGCCGGGCGGCGGGGTTGCGCCGGATCGTGGCCGTCATGCGCCTGACACGCGGATCGTCGATTGCGTCGATCAGTCAGAGCGATATTCTCGGTTTTACGGTCCCCGACAGAGCGGCCTAGAACATCGCCACGAACCCGTTGAGGAGAGAGTGCCATGGACGCCAAGACCACCGATCCGCTGGGCGGTTGCCCGATGAAGGAAAAGGGCGCGCTGCGCAGCCTGCTGGGCCGCACCAACCGCGACTGGTGGCCCAACCAGCTTTCGCTCGACATCCTTCAGCAGAACGGCCTGTCGGGCGACCCGATGGGCGAGGATTTCGATTATGCCGCCGAGTTCAAATCGCTCGATCTCGCAGCGGTGAAGGCGGACCTCACTGCGCTGATGACCGACAGCCAGCCATGGTGGCCGGCGGATTACGGCCATTACGGTCCCTTCTTCATCCGCATGGCGTGGCATTCGGCGGGCACTTACCGCACAGGTGACGGGCGCGGCGGAGCATCCTCCGGTTCGCAGCGCTTCGCCCCGCTCAATAGCTGGCCGGACAACGGCAATCTCGACAAGGCGCGCCGCCTGCTCTGGCCGATCAAGCAGAAATATGGCCGCAAGCTGAGCTGGGCCGACCTCATGATTCTGGCGGGCAATGTCGCCATTGAGTCGATGGGTGGGCCGGTGTTCGGCTTCGGCGGCGGGCGCAGGGACGTGTTCGAGCCGGAAAAGGACATTTACTGGGGCACCGAGGAACAGTGGGTCGGACAGGAAGGCAGCCTCACCCGCATCGACGAGAGCGAGGGCCGCGCGCTCGAAAGCCCGCTCGCCGCGATCCAGATGGGCCTCATCTACGTCAATCCAGAGGGACCGGGCGGCAATCCCGACGCGCTCCAGTCCGCGCGCGACATCCGCGAAACCTTCGCGCGCATGGGGATGAACGACGAGGAAACCGTCGCGCTGACGGCGGGCGGCCACACCTTCGGCAAAGCGCATGGCGCGGGCGACGCAAGCCTTGTCGGCGCGGAGCCGGAGGGCGCGGACATCGCGCAGCAGGGCTTCGGATGGCAGAGCGGCCATGAAAGCGGCATGGGCGATCACACGATCACCAGCGGCATCGAAGGATCGTGGACCCCTACCCCGATCACCTGGGACATGAGCTATTTCGACATGCTGCTCGACCATGAATATGAGCTGGTGCGCAGCCCGGCGGGCGCGAAGCAGTGGCAGCCGGTCGGCAACCCCGAAGAAACGCTCGCGCCCAAGGCGCATACGCCCGGCGTCAGGGTGCCGACGATGATGACCACCGCCGACATGGCGATGAAGGTGGACCCGAAATATCGCGCCGTCATGGAGAAATTCCGGGCGGACCCGGCTTATTTCGCCGACGCCTTCGCCCGTGCGTGGTTCAAGCTGTGCCATCGCGACATGGGGCCGAAGGCGCGCTATCTGGGGCCGGACGTTCCGGCCGAAGACCTGATCTGGCAGGACCCGCTGCCCGCGCCCGTCCACCCGAAGCTGGGCGACGCGGACGTGGCGGCGCTCAGGGCGAAGATCGCGGCGGCGGGCCTGTCGGTGCAGGATCTGGTCAAGACCGCGTGGGCCAGCGCCGCCACCTACCGCCGGTCGGACCATCGCGGCGGCGCCAACGGCGCGCGCATCCGCCTTGCGCCGCAGAAGGACTGGGCCGTCAACGAACCGGCGGAACTGGCGCGCGTGCTTGCGGTCTATGAAGGCATCGCGAAGGAGGCGGGCAATGTCTCGGTCGCCGACCTCATCGTGCTGGGCGGCAGCGTCGGCATCGAACAGGCGGCGAAGGCGGCGGGCCATGATGTGACCGTGCCCTTCACGCCGGGCCGCGTCGATGCGACCGCCGATCAGACCGATGCGGAAGGCTTCGACGTGCTGGAACCCAAGGCGGACGGTTTCCGCAATTATCTGGGCGTGCGCTTCAATGTGCCGACCGAGGAGCTGCTGGTCGACCGGGCGCAGCTTCTGGGCCTTTCCGCGCCGGAGATGACGGTGCTGGTCGGCGGGCTGCGCGTGCTGGGCGCGAACCATGGCGGGTCCGGCCATGGCGTGTTCACGACCCGCGTCGGGCAGCTTTCCAACGACTTCTTTGTCAACCTGCTCGACATGAACACCGCGTGGAGGCAGGTGGACGATGAGGGCGACGAGACCTTCGTCGGCTCCGACCGGGGCAGCGGGCAGCAACGCTGGACCGCGACGCGCACCGACCTCGCCTTCGGTTCCAATTCGCAGTTGCGGGCGCTGTCCGAAGTCTATGCCTCGGCGGACGCGGGCGACAAGTTCGTCGGCGACTTCGTGGCGGCATGGGTCAAGGTGATGAACGCCGACCGCTTCGACCTGACCGCCTGACGGAGCGGCCCTCAAAAAAGCCCGCCGCATCTCGGAACGCGGCGGGCTTTTCCATTTTCTCGAACGTTGGAAACGATTTTATACCGATACCATCCTGTCATGGAGTCGATCTAGAAGAAAGCCACGCCGGACGCAGCCGGTGACGATCTCTCGAAAGGACCGAGCCATGACGAATTTCGTGACCACCAGCGACGGCGTCGACATATTCTACAAGGACTGGGGCGCAAAGGATGCGCAGCCCATCATGTTCCACCATGGCTGGCCGCTGTCGGCGGACGACTGGGACATCCAGATGCTGTTCTTCCTTTCGAAGGGCTATCGCGTCATCGCCCATGACCGGCGCGGCCATGGCCGTTCGGCGCAGGTCGATACCGGGCACGACATGGCGCATTACGCCGCCGACGCCGCCGCGGTCGCCGACCATCTCGACCTGCGCAACGCCATCCATATCGGCCATTCGACCGGCGGCGGCGAAGTCGCGGCCTATGTCGCGCGGCACGGCATCCCCGCCGGGCGTGTCGCCAAGGCCGTGCTGGTGAGCGCCGTCCCGCCGATCATGCTGAAGACGGACCGCTATCCCGGCGGCCTGCCGATGGATGTGTTCGACGGCCTGCGCGCGGGCCTTGCCGCCAATCGCGCGCAATTCTTCCGCGACGTGGCGGCCGGTCCCTTCTACGGCTTCAACCGCGAAGGCGCGGACGTGAAGCCCGCCGTGATCGACAATTGGTGGCGGCAGGGCATGATGGGCAGCGCGCTCGCCCATTATGAGGGGATCAAGGCTTTCTCCGAAACCGACCAGACCGACGATCTGAAAGCGATCACCGTCCCGACGCTGGTGCTGCATGGCGACGACGATCAGGTCGTGCCCTACAGAAATGCAGGCGTGCTTCAGGCGGAAATCCTCCCCAACGCCGAACTCAAAATCTATGAGGGCTTTTCGCACGGGATGCTGACGGTGAACGCCGATGTGCTGAACGCCGACATCCTCGCCTTCATCCGGAAATAGGCCGAAGCGGGGCGGGCCGGTGAGGCTCGCCCCTTTCTACACGTCCCCCATCCCGTCCAGCTCCCGGTCGTCGCGGGCCAGCGCGACGAACTGGTCGAGCAGCCAGCTTGCCGCCGGTCCCGGCGGCGTGTCGCGCCGCCAGATCCCTGAAAAGCGGTAGGTGCCGCCCGGCTGATCGGGCATGGCGAGCCGCACCAGCGTGCCCGAGACCAGATCGCCCTCGATCATCGGCAGCGGCATGTTGCCCCACCCCACCCCTTCGCGCAGCAGCGCGTGCTTGGCGCTCAGGTCCGCGAGCCGCCATGTCTTCGGGCTGACGACCGAAAAGTCCCGCCCTTCGGTGAAATGCGACCGGTCGCTCAGCACCAGTTGCACATGCTCGCGCGCCGCGCCCGGCGCGATCTCGGTCATGCGGCCGAGCGGATGGTCGGGCGCGGCGACCGGCACCATCGGCACCGATCCCGCCGCAATACCCTCGATCCCCGCAACCCCGGCGGAAAGCGGGCCGGAAATGCCGACGACCGCCGTGCGGTCCAGCACCATCGCGACGATCGACCCCAGCGCTTCGGCATGAAGCCGCAACTGCACCGTGGGAAATTCCCATGCGAAGGCGCGCAGCACCTTGCCCAGCCGGTCGGCGGGCAGCATCACGTCGACCGCCAGATTGACCTCCGCCTCCAGCCCGTCGAGCAGCCCCTTCACCTTGGCGCGCAGGCCGTCGATGCCGTCGGCGATGCTGCGCACCTCTGCCAGCAGCGCGCGCCCCGCGACGGTCAGTTGCGGCTTCTTCGTTCCTTCCCGGTCGAACAGCGGCAGGCCAAGCTGCGCCTCCAGATTGGCGATGCCATAGCTGATGACCGATACGGCGCGATTGAGCCTGCGCCCCGCCGCCGCGAAACCGCCGGTATCGACGATGGCGAGGAAGATGCGGAGCTGGTCGAAGGTCGGCGTGCCGGGATTGTTCACTTTTCCATTTCCTCGAACAATATCGCCGGATTTATCCATCTGAACGGGAAAGAGGGCAAGCGCTAACAAGGTGCCAACGAAGCGAGGCATCCCGCCTCCCTATCCAAGGAGACCCATCATGATCGACCTTCGTCCCTTCGACAGCCTTGGCGGCGACAACCATGGCTGGCTCGACGCCAAGCATCATTTTTCCTTCGCGGGCTATCACGATCCGGCGCGGATGCACTGGGGCAATCTGCGCGTGTGGAACGACGACACGATCCAGCCCAAGACCGGCTTTCCGCCGCATCCGCACCGCGACATGGAAATCATCACCTATGTCCGCGAAGGCGCGATCACGCATGAGGACAGCCTGGGCAACAAGGGCCGCACCGAGGCCGGCGACGTTCAGGTGATGAGCGCGGGCACCGGAATCCGTCACTCCGAATATAATCAGGAGGACGAGGTGACGAAGATCTTCCAGATCTGGATCGTCCCCACCCGGCAGGGCGAAGCGCCCGGCTGGGGTGCGCGGCCCTTCCCCAGGGGCGAGCGCGCAGGGCAGTTCGTGACGCTGGCGTCGGGCTATGACGGCGACGGCGACGCGCTGCCGATCCGCACCGATGCGAAGGTGGTGGCGGCGACGCTCCGCGCCGGGGAAAGCGCCGACTATCCCATCGGCCGCGACCGCAAGGCCTATCTGGTCCCCGCGACCGGCGCGATCGCAATCGACGATGTGCGCGTCAACGCCCGCGACGGCGCCGCGATCAGCGACATGGACGTGATCCATGTGACCGCCATCGAGGACAGCGAGATCGTGCTGGTCGACGCGGCCTGATAGAAAAGGGGCGGCCCCGCAGTGACGCGGGGCCGCCTTTTCGCGTCTTCAGCGCGGCGCCATGCGGATCGCACCGTCGAGGCGGATCACCTCGCCGTTCAGCATCGGATTGCGCACGATGCTTTCGACCAGTTGCGCATATTCGGACGGGCGGCCGAGGCGGCTGGGATGCGGCACCTGCGCGCCCAGCGCCTCCTGCAGATGCTGCGGAAAGGCTTCCATCATCGGCGTCAGGAAGATGCCGGGCGCGATGGTCATGACGCGGATCTTGTGGGCGGCAAGGTCGCGCGCGACCGGCAGCGTCATGCCCACCACACCGCCCTTGGACGCGGCATAGGCGGCCTGCCCGATCTGCCCGTCATAGGCGGCGACCGACGCTGTATTGACGATGACGCCACGCTCCCCGTCCACTTCCTCCAGCGCGGCGGCGCGGGCGGCGAATTTGGCGATCATGTTGAACGTGCCGACAAGATTGATCGAGATGGTCCGCGCGAAACTGTCGAGCGGATGCGGCGCGAACTCCTTGCCCACCGTCTTCGCCGCGGGCGCGACACCCGCGCAGTTGACGAGGATGCGCGCCGGGCCGTTGGCCGCTTCCGCCGCGTCGAGGCCCGCTGCCACGCTGGCGTCGTCGGCGACGTTGACAGCGATGTAGACGCCTCCGATCGCATCCGCCGCCGCGCGCCCCGCTTCCTCGTTGAGGTCGAAGATCGCGACCTTCGCGCCCTTTTCGGCCAGCATCGTCGCGGTCGCCCGGCCAAGGCCCGATGCGCCGCCGGTGACGACGGCGGAAAGATTTTCGATGTCCACGTCGCTGTCTCCTTAAACCAGTTCGATGGCCATGGCGGTCGCTTCGCCGCCGCCGATGCAGAGGCTGGCGACGCCGCGCTTGCCCCCGCGCGTCTCCAGTGCCGCGATCAGCGTCGCAAGGATGCGCGCGCCCGACGCGCCGATGGGATGACCGAGCGCGGTCGCGCCGCCATTGACGTTGATCCTGTCGTCGGGGATGCCCAGTTCCTTGGCCGCGATCATCGCCACCACGGCAAAGGCTTCGTTGACCTCGAACAGATCGACGTCGCCGACCGCCCAGCCGGCCTTCTCCAGCAGCTTGCGCATCGCGGGAACCGGCGCGGTGGTGAACTTCGACGGCTCATGCGCATGCGCGGCGGTAGCGACCACGCGGGCGACGGCCTTCATGCCCAGCTTTTCCGCGACGCTCGCGCGCGTCATCACCAGCGCCGCCGCGCCGTCCGATATGGAGGAGGCGTTGGCGGCGGTGATGGTGCCGTCCTTCGCGAAGGCGGGTTTGAGCGATGGGATCTTCTCCGGCTTCGCCTTGCCCGGCTGCTCGTCGGTGTCGACCAGCGTATCGCCGCCCCGGCCCTTCACCGTCACCGGCGTGATTTCCTTCGCAAACGCCCCGCTGCCGATGGCGGCATTGGCGCGTTCGAGCGAGCGGATAGCGTAGGCGTCCTGCTGTTCGCGCGTGAACTGATAATCGCGCACCGCTTCCTCGGCGAAGACGCCCATCGCCTTGCCGGGTTCATAGGCGTCCTCCAGCCCGTCCATCATCATCGTGTCGACGATGCGGTCATGGCCGATGCGCGCGCCGCCGCGATGCTTGGGCAGGGCATAGGGCGCGTTGGTCATGCTTTCCATGCCGCCCGCGATCACCACGTCGGCGGTCCCGGCGGCCAGCGCCTCATACGCCATGATCGCCGCCTGCATGCCCGATCCGCACATCTTGTTGACGGTCGTTGCTTCCGTGTTGAGGCCGAGGCCCGCGCCCAGCGCCGCCTGCCGCGCGGGCGCCTGCCCGAGGCCGGCGGGCAGCACGCAACCCATATAGATGCGGTCGACCGCGTCGGCGGCAACGCCCGCCCGCTCGACCGCAGCCTTCACCGCCGCCGCGCCGAGATCGGTCGCCTTGAGGCCCGCCAGCGCGCCCTGAAATCCGCCCATCGGCGTGCGCGCATAGCTGGCGATGATGATCGGATCGTCGGTCATGTCCTTGTCTCTCCTTGCGGCGGAACGCCGCCTGTCCTGCGCGCGATGTATGCGCGATGCGGGCCGCGCTCAAGATGTTTGGACAGCATTCTTGTCCAATCGTGCGGTCAGCAGCGTTTCGATCCGCTGCATCAGCGGCGCGGGCGCGTCCCGCAACGCGCCCGCCTGCGCACCGAACAGCCAGCCCAGGGTGCGGGTCGCATCGAACCCGGTGAGGCGCGGGCGTGCGACGCCGGGGAAGCGGTAGCTGGCGGGCATGACCGTCAGGCCAAGGCCAGCCGCGACCATCTGCAACACCCGTTCGTCATTGGTGGAGCGCAGGGCGAAGGGCGGGCGGACGCCGCGCTCGGTAAAATAGCGGCTGGTCGCGGCCAGCGCCTCGCAATGGCGGCGCACGATCATCGTCTCGCTCGCGACATCCTCCGCCTGGACGCTGCGCCGTTCGCCAAGCCGATGGGTTGCGCCGATGGCGATGGCATAGGTTTCGGTCGCGACCGCCCGTTCGGCAAAGCGGCCGCCCGCCCCCTCCACGAGCGAAAGCGCCGCGTCGATCCGCCCGCGCGCCAGCCGCCCCGCCAGATCCTGCGCCGATCCGTACAGAATCTCGATCCGCCCGCTTTCATCGGGATCGCGGTCGGCGACCGCCTGCGCGACGATGTCGCCGGGAATGCTGTGCAGGATGCCGATGCGCAAGGTCGCGCCCGCTTCCCCCGTCTCCGCCGCGACGGCGCTCTGGGCGAGGTTGAACTCCGCCTCGATCCGCCGGGCGTGGCCGAGCAGCCGCGATCCGGCGGGCGTCAGTTCGGTGCGCTGGCCCGCGCGCAGGAACAGCGGCGCGCCCAGCGACCGCTCCAGCTTGGCGATGCCGACCGACAGCGTGGGTTGCGACACGTTGCAGGCGGCGGCGGCGCGGTTGAAGCTGCCATGATCGACCACGGCGAGGAAATAGCGCAGCAGATAGCGTTCCATCATAGACTGCATCTATACCCTGAACGAGAAAAGTTTCAATTTTCATAGAGAGCCATGATTGATAGGCTGCGCGTCATAAGGAGAGTGTGCATGGCTGAGTTCGATTTCGCGCTGGGTGAGACGGCGGACATGATCCGGCAAAGCACCGCGCGTTTCGCCACGGACAGGATCGCCCCCCTCGCCGCGGAGATCGACGCGAAGGACTGGTTCCCGCGTGAGGAACTGTGGCCCGCCATGGGTGAACTCGGCCTCCACGGCATCACGGTCGAGGAACAGTGGGGCGGGCTTGGCCTCGGCTATCTGGAACATGTCGTGGCGCAGGAGGAAGTCGCCCGCGCGTCCGCCTCCATCGGCCTCAGCTACGGCGCGCACTCCAACCTCTGCGTCAACCAGATCCGCCGCTGGGGCAATGAGGCGCAGAAGGCGAAATATCTGCCCAAGCTCATTTCCGGGGAGCATGTGGGGTCGCTCGCCATGTCGGAAGCGGGCGCGGGGTCGGACGTCATCTCGATGAAGCTGCGCGCGGAAAAGCGCGGCGACCGCTATATCCTCAATGGCACGAAGTTCTGGATCACCAACGCCCCTTATGCCGACACGCTGGTCGTCTATGCCAAGACGGGAGAGGGGTCGAAGGGCGTCACGACCTTCCTGATCGAAAAGGACATGAAGGGTTTTTCCATCGGGCAGAAGATCGACAAGATGGGGATGCGCGGCTCCCCCACCGCCGAACTGGTGTTCGACGATTGCGAGGTGCCGGAGGAGAATATCATGGGGCCGCTGAATGGCGGCGCGGGCGTGCTGATGAGCGGCCTCGACTATGAGCGCACGGTGCTTTCGGGCATCCAGCTCGGCATCATGCAGGCGTGCCTCGACACGGTGCTGCCCTATGTCCGGGAGCGCAAGCAGTTCGGCAAGCCTATCGGCGCGTTCCAGTTGATGCAGGCCAAGGTCGCCGACATGTATGTCGCGCTCAATTCGGCCCGCGCCTACGTTTATGCCGTGGCGAAGGCGTGCGATGCGGGCCGCACCACCCGCTTCGACGCGGCGGGCGCGATCCTGCTGGCGAGCGAGAATGCGATGAAGGTCGCGCTCGAAGCGGTGCAGGCGCTGGGCGGCGCGGGCTACACGAAGGACTGGCCGGTGGAACGCTTCATGCGCGACGCCAAGCTGCTCGACATCGGGGCGGGCACCAACGAGATCCGCCGCATGCTGATCGGCCGGGAACTGATCGGAGGCGGGGCATGAGGGCGATTCAGTTCCTCCCCGAGCTTTGCTCGGGGAGGGGGACCTCCGCGAAGCGGTGGTGGAGGGGGTGCGCCCCATCGAGAGGACGCTGCCCCTCCGTCAGCCCTGCGGGCTGCCACCTCCCCGAGACAAGCCCGGGGAGGAACTGATATGAGCGGGCCGGTCCTCGACACGACACTCTCGCGCGACAGCGAGACGTTCCGCGCCAACGCGGCGCATAATCGCGCTCTGGCCGACGACCTGCGCGCCAAGGTCGCCGCCGCCGCGCGCGGTGGGTCGGACAGCGCGCGGGAGAAGCATGTCGCGCGTGGCAAGCTGCTGCCCCGCGACCGCGTCGAACGGCTGCTCGATCCGGGCAGCCCCTTCCTCGAAATCGGGCAGCTCGCCGCCAACGGCCTCTATGGAGACGAAGTGCCGGGCGCGGGCATCGTCGCGGGCATCGGCCGGGTGTCGGGCCGTCAGGTGATGATCGCCTGCAACGACGCCACGGTGAAGGGCGGCACTTACTTCCCGATGACGGTGAAGAAGCATCTGCGCGCGCAGGAGATCGCGCTCGAAAACCGGCTGCCCTGCATCTACCTCGTCGACTCGGGCGGCGCGAACCTGCCCAATCAGGCGGAGGTCTTCCCCGACCGCGACCATTTCGGCCGCATCTTCTACAATCAGGCGCAGATGAGCGCGCGCGGCATTCCCCAGATCGCCTGCGTCATGGGAAGCTGCACCGCGGGCGGCGCCTACGTCCCCGCCATGTCGGACGAAAGCGTCATCGTCCGCAATCAGGGCACGATCTTCCTCGCCGGCCCGCCGCTGGTGCAGGCAGCGACGGGCGAGGTCATCAGCGCGGAGGATCTGGGCGGCGGCGACCTGCATGGCCGCAAGTCCGGCGTGGTCGATCATGTCGCCGGGAATGACGATCATGCGCTGACCATCGTGCGCGACATCGTCTCGACGCTTCATCCCGACCGGACGCCCGACCTCAACCTGCGCGATCCCCGCCCGCCGGTCCATGACGCCAGTGACCTCTACGGCATCGTGCCGCAGGACGTCCGCGCCCCCTATGACGTGCGCGAAGTCATCGCCCGCATCGTCGACGGCAGCGAATTTCACGAGTTCAAGGCGCTCTACGGCACCACGCTGGTCTGCGGCTTCGCCCATATCTGGGGCATGCCGGTCGCGATCCTCGCCAATAACGGCGTCCTCTTTAGCGAAAGCGCGGTCAAGGGCGCGCATTTCATCGAACTCGCCTGCCAGCGGCGCGTGCCTTTGCTGTTCCTCCAGAACATCTCCGGCTTCATGGTCGGCGGCAAATATGAGGCGGAGGGCATCGCCAAGAACGGCGCGAAGCTCGTCACCGCCGTCGCCACGGCGCAGGTCCCCAAGATCACCGTGCTGATCGGCGGCAGCTTCGGCGCGGGCAATTACGGCATGTGCGGCAGAGCCTATGGCCCGCGCTTCCTCTTCACCTGGCCCAACAGCCGCATTTCGGTGATGGGCGGCGAACAGGCGGCGAGCGTGCTCGCGACCGTCAACCGCGACGCGGCGAACTGGACGCCCGAGCAAGCCGAAGCCTTCAAGGCGCCGGTCCGCCAGCGCTTCGAGGAGGAAGGCAGCCCCTATTATGCCACCGCGCGGCTATGGGACGATGGCGTCATCGACCCCGCCCAGACCCGCGACGTCCTCGGCCTCGCCTTCGCCGCCACGCTGAACGCGCCGATAGAAGACCGCGCGCAGTTCGGCATATTCCGGATGTGATGGAGGCAGGCGCGCCCCTGTCATTCCTCCCCCAGCTTGTCTGGGGGAGGGGGACCGCCCGGCGCAGCCGGGTGGTGGAGGGGCAATCGCGCCACCGCCCGCACCACGATGAAGCGCACGACGCCATCGAGATCGTTCAGCACATCGCGCGCCGGAATGCGCAGGGTCACGATGTCATGCGCCGCGAACCAGTCGTCCCGCGCCGCGTCCTTTTCGGGCCGGTCTCCCCGCTCATGCGCAGCGCCGTCAATCTCGACCGCGAGCAGGACGTCGCCGCAATAGAAATCGAGAATGAAGACGCCGCTTGGATGCTGGCGTCGGAACTTGAGGCCGTCAGGACGGCTCCGCAACGCCTGCCACAGCAGCACTTCCGGCAAGCTCATCGCGCGCCGCAGCGCCCGCGCCCTGCCGACGCTTCCCCGTGCTTTGGGCGCTCTGTCCCTGAGCATGGCAACACCCCCTCCACCATGCTTCGCATGGTCCCCCTCCCCGAGACAAGCTCGGGGAGGAATGATCGGAGCCAGCCATGATCGCCTCCCTCCTCATCGCCAATCGGGGCGAGATCGCCTGCCGCATCATCCGCACCGCGCGGACGCTGGGCGTTCGCACCGTCGCCGTCTATTCCGATGCCGACGCGGACGCGCTCCATGTCCGCTCCGCTGACGAAGCCGTGCATATCGGCCCCTCCCCTGCCCGCGAATCCTACCTTGTCGGCGAAAAGATCATCGCCGCTGCAAAAGCGACCGGCGCGCAGGCGATCCATCCCGGTTACGGCTTCCTCTCCGAAAATGCCGATTTCGCGCAGGCGGTGATCGACGCAGGCCTCATCTGGGTCGGCCCGCGCCCCGACAGCATCCGCGCCATGGGCCTGAAGGACGCTGCCAAAAAGCTGATGCAGGACGCCGGTGTCCCGACCACGCCCGGCTATCTGGGCGAGGACCAGAGCGAGGGCCGCCTGAAGGCGGAAGCCGACGCCATCGGCTATCCCGTGCTTATCAAGGCGGTCGCGGGCGGCGGCGGCAAGGGGATGCGCAAGGTCGACGCAGCGGAAGACTTCGCCGAAGCGCTCGCCTCCTGCCGGCGCGAGGCGGCGGCGAGCTTCGGCAACGACGCCGTGCTGCTCGAAAAATACATCACGAACCCGCGCCATATCGAGGTGCAGGTCTTCGGCGATACGCACGGCCATGTCGTCCACCTGTTCGAACGCGACTGTTCGCTCCAGCGCCGCCACCAGAAGGTGATCGAGGAAGCCCCCGCCCCCGGCATGGACGAAGCGACGCGCGCGGCGGTCTGCACTGCGGCGGTCAACGCGGCGAAGGCGGTGGACTATGTCGGCGCGGGCACGATCGAGTTCATCGCCGATGGATCGGACGGCCTGCGCGCCGACCGCATCTGGTTCATGGAAATGAACACGCGGCTTCAGGTCGAACATCCGGTGACGGAGGAAATTACCGGCGTCGATCTGGTCGAATGGCAATTGCGCGTCGCGTCCGGCGAACCGCTGCCGAAGACGCAGGACCAACTGTCGATCAACGGTCACGCGATGGAAGCGCGCCTCTACGCCGAAGATCCGGCCAAGGGCTTTCTGCCGAGCATCGGGCGGCTGGACACCTTCAATCTGGAGAGCGACGCGCCGGGCCTGCGCATCGACACGGGCGTCGAGCGGGGAGCGGAGATTTCGCCCTTCTACGATCCGATGATCGCCAAGGTGATCGCCCATGGCGCAAACCGTGACGAAGCGCGGGAGCGGCTGGCGGCGGCGCTGGCGGGCAGCGCGGTCTGGCCGCTCAAGACCAATGCGGGCTTTCTGGTGAAGGCACTGCGCCACGCCGACTTCGCCGCCGCGCGGCTCGACACCGGGCTGATCGCGCGGGAGGGCGACGCGCTCCTGCCACCCGCCCGCCCCACCGAGGAAGCGCTGGCGGACGGGGCGGCGGCGCTGACGGGAGGCGGCGGGCTGGCGGGTTTTCGCCTCAACGCACCCGCCCGCACCGAAGCCATGTTTCTGCTCGACCGGGAGGCGGTGAACTTGCGCTTCGATCCGCGCGAGGGGGCGGACGCACCGTCATCCGATGTGCTGATCGCGGAGGACGGGCAGGTCTGGCGGCTCGGCCCATGGCGCGCAGGGGGAAGCGGCGGGGCGGATGCCTCCGACGGCGCGATCCTCTCGCCTATGCCGGGACGGATCATCGCGGTGGGGGTCGCCGAGGGCGAGCGCGTGACGAAGGGGCAGAAGCTCCTCACCCTTGAAGCCATGAAGATGGAGCACAGCCTCGTCGCGCCCTTCGACGGCACCGTGGCGGAACTCAATGCGGCGGAAGGCGGGCAGGTCAGCGAAGGCGCGCTGCTGGCGAAGATCGAGAAGGACGGATAGCCTTGTCCTATGGGAGTGCGGCGACGCTATGATCGGCCTGCCGCCCGAGGGATATAGGAACGAAAATGTCGCGTCCCGGACATGAAATGTCAAAACTTGCGGGAAATATGCGAAGTTAAGAGGGATCGAGGCGTGGCAGGCAAATATTTCGACCAGTGGCAGATCGGCGAAACCATCGCCCACGACATCCGCCGCACCGTGACGGAAACGGACAATCTCCTCTTCTCGACGATGACGCACAATCCCCAGCCGCTGCACCTCGACGCCGAAGCGGCGAAGGCGAGCGAGTTCGGGCAGATCCTCGTCAACGGCACCTTCACCTTCGCGCTGATGGTGGGGCTGTCGGTCGGCGATACGACGCTCGGCACGCTGGTGGCAAACCTCGGCTATGACAGGCTCGTCATGCCCAGCCCCGTCTTCATCGGCGACACGCTGCGCTGCGAAACGGATGTGACGGACCTGAAAGCCAGCAGGTCGCGTCCCAATGCGGGCATCGTCACCTTCACCCATCGCCTGCTGAACCAGCGGGGCGAGATCGTCTGCCAGTGCCTGCGCATGGCGCTGCTCAAGCGGTCCGACGCATGAGCCTGCGCTCGCTGCTCTTCGTCCCCGCCGACCGGCCCGAGCGCTTCGCCAGGGCGGCGGCGAGCGGGGCGGACGCGCTCATCCTCGACCTGGAGGACAGCGTGACGCCCGAGCGCAAGGCGCCGGGCCGCGAGGCGGTCGCCGCATGGCTGGCGCAGCCGCGCGCGCTGCCCGCCTTCGTGCGCGTCAATCCGCTCGACAGCGGGCTGACGCAGGCCGATCTCGACGCGGTGCTGGCGGGGCGGCCCGACGGGCTGGTGCTGCCCAAGGCGGAGGGGGCGGAGAGCGTCCGGTCGCTGATCGCGATGACGGGAGGGACCGCGCCGCCGATCCTCCCCATCGCCACCGAAACCCCCGCCGCCATCTTTCAGCTCGGCAGCTACGGCGCGGTCGCGGCGCATCTGGCGGGCCTGACATGGGGGGCGGAGGATCTGCCCGCCGCCATCGGCGCGGCCACTTCGCGCGAGGAGGACGGGCGCTACACCCCGCCCTATGAGATGGTGCGCGGCCTGACCCTGTTCGGCGCGCATGCCGCGGGCGTCGAGGCGATCGAGACCGTGTTTCCCCGCATCGACGACGTGCAGGCGCTCGCTGCTTATGTCGCCCGGGCGCGGCGCGACGGCTTTACCGGCATGATGGCGATCCACCCGGCGCAGGTGGCGGTCATCAATGCGGGCTTCATGCCCGGCGAGGCGGACATCGCCCATGCCCGCGCGGTCGTCGACGCCTTCGCCGCAGCGCCCGGCGCAGGGGCGCTGCGCCTCGACGGCAAGATGATCGACCGCCCCCATCTGGTGCAGGCACAGCGGCTGCTGGCCCGCGCCGGCCTTCCGATCTAGCCGCCTTCTACGACCTTTCGCTCACTGGCGCCGCGGCGAATCGACCGCCAGACCATGCCGCTGGAACGGCAGGGAGACGGCCATGAAAGCGACGGAGTGGCGGACGGCGGTGGCGGGTCTTGCCCTGACGGCGGCAGGCTTCGCGCTGCCCGCATGGGCCGAACCGATGGCGCTGCTCGACCGCAACGGCAGCCGCGTCGCCATCGAACCCTATGCGCCCAACATCCTGCGCGTCACCATCGCGATGGACAAGGAGCTGGCGCAAGCGCCGCCGGGCGACGGCCCCATCGCCAAGGCTGACGCAAGCGGCTGGACCCATCGCAGCGGCGCGGAAGGCGACATCTTCACCTCCGCCGCCCTCTCCCTGACCGTGGACGCAAAGCCCTGGCCAAAGGCGCCGAGCCAGATGGAACGCTATTTCGTGTCCGCGCTGCCGCCGGTCAGCCTTTCGGTGCGCGATGCATCGGGCGCGCTGCTCACGCGGATGACCGGCTGGGAAATGGCGCCCGTCACGGTCAACGGCGAAAAGACCTTCAAGGTCGGCGCGACCTTCGATGCTCCGGCCGACGAGCATTATTACGGCCTCGGGCAAAATCAGGACGGCGTGCTCGACCTGAAGGGGCGGCAGATCGACTGCCAGCATCATTATGACGCGCCCGCGGGCGAGACGGTCTGCGTCCCCTTCATGGTCACGAACAGGGGCTATGGCATCGTCTGGGACAATCCGGCGCGCACTCTGGTGTGGCCCGGCCTCCATTCGACAACCCGCTGGCAGAGCCAGGTCGGCGAGCGTGTGTCCTTCTTCGTCATCGCGGGGAAAAGCGCCGACGAGCTTTACGCCGGCTACGCGAAGCTGACGGGCGAGACGCCGCTGCCGCCCAAGGCGGGCTTCGGCCTCATCCAGAGCAAGGCGCGCTACGAAAGCCAGCAGGAACTGCTCGGCATTGCGAACGGATACCGCCAGCGCAACCTGCCGCTCGACGTCATGGTGCTCGACTGGTTCTACTGGACCCGCATGGGCCAGATCGACATCGACCGCGCCTATTTCCCTGACCCCAGGGGCATGAACGATACTCTCAAGTCCATGGGAATGCGCTCGATCATCAGCGTCTGGCCCCGCTTCGAGCGGGAATCGCGCTATTTCGAGATGCTGTCGACCAAGGGCTGGCTGCTGCATGACAGGGACGGCCATCCGATCGACGGCCTCCCCATGCGCTACGACCGGGCGGGCGCGCTGCTGGACAGCACCGACCCCGATGCCCGCCAGTGGTTCTGGGGAACGGTGCGCGACAATATCCTCTCCCAGGGCTTCGACTGGCTGTGGCTGGACGAGACCGAGCCGGATCTGGTCCCCGACGGCTACTGGTATGCGCGCGGATCGGGCGACCGCTATCACAATCTCTACCCGCTGGTGCATACAGGCGGCGTGGCGGACGGATCGGCGCGCGACCGGCCCGATTTCCGCAACCTGATCCTCGCCCGCGCCGCCTATCTGGGATCGCAGCGGACCGGCAGCCTGTTCTGGTCGTCGGACGTCCATGCGACATGGGACGCGCTCAAACGGCAGGTGCCGACCGGCCTCAACTTCACCGCATCGGGCCTTGCCTATTGGGGCAGCGACATCGGCGGCTGGCAATGGCCCAAAGGTCCGAAGGCGGACCGGCCCGTGCTGGTCGACCCGGCGGGGGCGACCGCGATGGACGCCGATTATCCCGACTATCCCGAACTGTTCGTGCGCTGGTTCCAGTATAGCGTCTTCACGCCGACGCTGCGCATCCATGGCCAGCGTCCGGGCACCGCGCTCTGGGAATATGGAACGGCGGCCGAGCCGATCCTCTCCGACTGGCTGCGGCTGCGCTACGCGCTGATGCCCTATCTCTATGCGCTGGGGCGGCACACCTATGAGAGCGGCGCACCCTTCATGCGCGCGCTGTTCATGGACTTCCCCGATGACAGGAAGGCGCTGACCGTCGGCGATCAATATATGTTCGGCCCCGCCTTCCTCGTCGCGCCCGTGACCGAGCAGGGGAAGACGAAGCGCACCGTCTACCTGCCCGCAGGCACCGCCTGGTATGATTACTGGACCGAACGGCGCTATGAAGGCGGGCAGAGCGTGGAGGTCGATGCGCCGATCACGCAGATGCCGCTGTTCGTGAAAGCCGGGTCCATCGTGCCGATGGGCGCGCCGGTGAAGAGCACGGCGGAAAAGCAGATGGTCGAGAGCATCCGCGTCTATCCGGGCGCCGACGCGCGCTTCACCCTCTATGACGACGATGGGACCACCAACGCCTATCGCAAGGGCGGGATGAAGGCGGACCTGCTATGGAATGACGCGACGCGCCAGTTGACCACGAAGGGCAGGCTGCCGACCGGACAGACGCTGACCGGCCTCGTCCGCGTGATCGGCCAGTGAGGGAGAAGGAAATGACCGGGATCAACCGCCGTGAGCTGGGAGTGGGACTGGGGCTGGGGCTGGGCGCGGCTGCATTGGGAACGGCGCTGGGCAGCGGCGCGGCGCAAGCGCAGGCGGCACCCGCCGGAACGCCGGACAGCCTGTCCTTCCCGCCCGGTTTCCTCTGGGGTTGCGCCACCGCCTCCTATCAGATCGAAGGCGCGGCGCGCGAGGACGGGCGCGGTCCGTCCGTCTGGGACGTGTTTTCCCATACGCCGGGCAGAGTCGCCAACGGCGACACCGGCGATGTCGCCTGCGACAGCTATCACCGCTATCCTGAGGACATCGCGCTGCTGAAGGCGCTGGGCGTCAAGGCCTATCGCTTCTCCATTGCCTGGCCGCGCATCTTTCCCGAAGGCCGGGGCAAGCCCAACCAGAAGGGCGTCGATTATTACAACCGCCTGATCGACGGCCTGCTCGCCGCCGGGATCGAGCCGCATGCGACGCTGTTCCACTGGGATCTGCCCGCCGCGCTGCCGGGCGGCTGGCAGAACCGGGACACGTCCTACGCTTTTGCCGACTATGCGGGCTATATGGCCGGGCGGCTGAGCGACCGGATGAAGCATTTCATGACGGTCAACGAACTGCTCTGCTTCACCGACCTCGGCTATCTGACCGGCGGCAAGGCTCCGGGCCTCAAACTGCTGCAGAAGGACGCCAATCAGGTGCGGCATCATGGCGTGCTCGCCCACGGCCTTGGCGTGCAGGCGATCCGGGCGAACGCGAAGGCCGGGACGCTGGTGGGTCTCGCCGAAAACCCGTCCATCTACGTCCCCGCCATCGAAACGCCCGAACATATCGAGGCGGCGAAGAAGGCGATGCGCGATCAGAACGCCATGTTCCTGACCGCCATCATGGAAGGACGCTATCTCGACAGCTACCTGAGCGCGCAGGGCAGCGACGCGCCGGTGGTGAAGGCGGGCGACATGGCGGCGATCGGCAGCCCGCTCGATTTCCTGTCGATCAACGTCTATACCGGCAAGATGGTGCGGGCGGACCCGGCCAGCCCCACCGGCTACGCCGTCCTGCCCATGACCGGCGAAGCGCCTCGTATGCCCTCCAGATGGCTCTATGTAACGCCCGAGGTGATCTACTGGGGACTGCGCGCGATCCATGAGCTGTGGAAGCCCAAAGCGCTCTATATTTCGGAGAATGGCTGTTCCGCCGACGACAAGGTAAGCGCCGACGGCAAGGTCTACGACACCGACCGCGTCATGTATCTGCGCAACTATGTCACCCATCTCCAGCGCGCCGCGCGCGAGGGGCTGCCGATCAGGGGCTATTTCCTCTGGAGCCTGATGGACAATTTCGAGTGGGAGGACGGCTATACCAAGCTGTTCGGCATCCACCATGTCGACTTCAAAACGCAGAAGCGCACGCCCAAATTGTCCGCCGACTGGTATCGCGAACTCATTCGAGTCAACAGACTGGTGTAAAATACAGGCCTGTCCCGCGCGCCCTTCCGTTTGCGGTAGGGTGCGGATATGACCGCCCCGATTCTGCCATCACGGAACCGGAGAGAATGAGCATGTCCTACGAAACCATCCTCGTCGAACAGCGGGACGCCGTCACGCTCATCACGCTCAACCGGCCGCAGGCGCTCAACGCGCTGAACAGCCAGGTGCTCAAGGATCTGACGCAGGCCTTCGCCGCCTATGACGCCGACCCGTCGCAGCGCTGCGCGGTGCTGACGGGCAGCGGGGAAAAGGCTTTCGCCGCCGGGGCCGACATCAAGGAAATGGTGGACAAGGACGCCGCCGACTTCTTCCTGGAGGATTTCTTTTCCGGCTGGCAGAGCGGCGTCGTGGGAACCCGCAAGCCGTGGATCGCGGCGGTCGCGGGCTTCGCGCTGGGCGGCGGGTGCGAACTGGCGATGATGGCGGACTTCATCATCGCGGCGGATACGGCCAAGTTCGGCCAGCCTGAAATCAAGCTGGGCGTCGCGCCCGGCATGGGCGGGTCGCAGCGCCTGACCCGCGCGGTGGGCAAGGCGAAGGCGATGGAAATGTGCCTCACCGGCCGGATGATGGACGCCACGGAAGCCGAGCGCGCCAGTCTGGTGTCCCGCGTCGTCCCCGCCGCCGATCTGGTCGAAGAAGCGTTGAAAGCGGCCGCGCTGATCGCGTCCATGCCGCCGATGGCGGCGATGGTGAACAAGGAAATGGTCAACCTCGCCTTCGAAACCGGCCTCGCCCAGTCGATCCAGATCGAACGCCGCCTGTTCCAGATTCTGGCCGCGACCGAGGACAAGAAGGAAGGCATGACCGCCTTCGTCGAAAAGCGTCCCGGCGTCTGGAAGGGGCGCTGACGCCCCCTCGTTCAACCGCCATCGTCGACGTGCCCGTAACGGCCGCCATTACAGGCGATCAGGGCGCGTCCTGTCCGCCCAGCCAGCGCAGAATGGCATCGCGATCGCCGTCGAGGCGCGGCGGCGCGCCCGCTTCCTGCGTCCCCGGCGCCATGCGGAACCCCGCGCCGGGCAGCGCGACGGGGCCGTCCACCGGAAGGCCTGCGCCATCCAGCGGCAACAGCGCGTCGGACCGGGCCAGCGCGGCGGCTTCATCCACACGCCGCACCATGCCGCAGGGAATGCCCGCTGCGCTCATCCCCGCTTCCCACTCGGCGGCGTCGCGCATGGCGATGACCGACGCCAGCTCCGCCTTCATCGCGTCGAAATTGGCGCGGCGCGCTTCCGGCGTCGCATAGAGCGGATCGGCAAGCCAGTCCTCCCGCCCGACGAAGCGCGCGAGCGCCGCAAACTGGTTGGGCTGCACCACGCCCAATGAAATCTGCCGTCCGTCGCGCGCGGTGAAGAGCGAGGCGGTCGGAAGGCCGCTGTAACCCGTATTGCCCATGCGCGACATGGCCTGCCCCGTGACGAGGAAGGGCGTCACCGCCGACGTCATGAAAGCAAGGCTGGCGTCGAACATCGACACGTCGATATAGGCGCCCGCCCCACCCTGCATCCGCCGGACGAGCGCCGACAATATGGCGAGCGCGGCGGTCTGTCCCGTCAGCGTATCGACAATGGGAAAGCCCACGCGCACCGGCGGATCGCCTTCCTCCCCGCTCAGCATCATCATGCCGCTGGTCGCCTGCACGATATTGTCGATCGCAGGCCAGTCGCGCTGCGGCCCGTCCTGCCCATAGCCCGATACCGAGCAGTAGATGATGTCGGGCCGCAGTTCCCGCACCGCCCCATAGCCCAGACCCAGCCGCGCGATCACGCCGGGGCGGAAATTTTCGAGCATCACGTCGCACCGCGCGACGATGGCCCGCGCAATCGCCAGATCGGCTTCGTCCTTGAGGTCGAGTGCGATGGATTTCTTCCCGGCATTGGCGGCAATGAAGGCGGGCGACAGGCCGTCGAACCGCCGGTCGGAGCCATAGCTGCGGAAACTGTCGCCCTTGGGCGGCTCGATCTTGATGACCTCCGCTCCCATCAGCCGCAGCAGGTGCGAGGCATAGGGACCGGCCATGACATGGCTGAAATCGGCGATGCGGATGCCCGCAAGCGGCTGGGTCATGGTGTCTCCGGAAATTGCTTGCGCACGACGGTCCAGGCCGGATCGACGCATAGGGTGCATGAAGGGCCGGCAAAGACGCGGCCTGCGCGCCGGTCTCGCCTCAGGCGCCAGTCGAGCCAGGCCACGGCAACGCGGGCATATTCGCCGCCGTGGGCCAGCGCGAAGGTGCCGCCATGGCCGGTGGCGATATTGCCGTAGAAGACCGGCACATGGTCGATCCGCGCCACATCGTCGCTGCCGTTGGGATAGGCGATGTCGGTGGGGCCGCCCAGAATATAGGCGATGGGCGTGTGCAGCTTTCTGAGGTCGTCCTTCGTGACGGAAACGCCGCTGCGGCCGCCGCCGGGACGATTATAGACGCCGCTGTTGAAGGCGACGACCGTGTCGATGCGCGGGTCGGCGCCCGCCGCGATGGCCTGCAGGCCGCCGCAGCTATGGCCCATCACCGCGATGCGGCCGGTATCGACCGCACCGGGATAGGCGCGCGCGGCCCAGTCGATCGCTCCGAGGAGCTGCGCCACCGATGTTTCGTCCGCTGTGGCGGCGGGGGGCGGACCCGCTGGCGCTTCGCCCGCCTCAGGCAGCGCGGCGAGCGGCGGCTTTTCCTCGCGCGGCGCGCCGTTCGCCACGACGATATAGCCGTGGCTCGCGATCTCCCGCAGGAAGTGGCTGGCGGACAGGCCATTGTCGCGGCACCCGCCATTGCCCCAGAGGACGAGCGGCAGCCGGGCCTTGGGAAGGCGCGCAGGCCGATAGACCGTATATCCCGGCACATCGGCAGGCGCTTGCGCGATGGCGGGCCAGCGTCCGGTTCCCTCGGCCGCACCAACGGTCCGGGCCGGGGGTGCGGTGGCCGCGCCCACCGCGAGGGATGCGGCGATCAGGGCGAGCCGCTTCATGCCTTGCCTCCCGCGCACGCAATCCGGTCGCGCCCCTGAACCGAGGCCCGCGCAGCACGGAACGCGCGGAGGCCGTCAATGCCAAAGCGTGAAAGGCGGCGGGCATTTTCTTCGGAATCGCGGAGGTAAAGCGCGTCGAAGCGCGCCTGCTCCGCCTGCGACACGCCATCGACGGTCACGCCCTGTGCGCGGGCTTCCTCCATGCCCTTTTCCAGCGCAGCGTGGATTTCCTTTTCCAGCGCCGCTTCCCAGACCGCCTGCGATTCGGTCAGGATCGCGCGCTCGGCGGCGGTGAGGCTGTTCCAGCGCGCCGCGCCCATTGCCCGCGCGGGATATGCGCCGCGCGGAATGGCGAGATTATTATAATGCCGCGCCACCTCCGCGAAATGGAGCGAACGGAACGTGTCGCCCGGCGCGATGACGCCGTCGATCACGCCCTTCGCCATCGCCGAATAGACATCCGCCATCGGCATGTTGACGGCATCGACGCCCAGCGATTCCAGCACGGTCAGCAGCTCGGTCGGCGCGCGCAGCCGCAGCCCCTTCAGGTCGGCGAGGCTGCGCACCCGCCGGTCGGTGGTCACGACGCCCGCCAGCGACCCGCCCTGAACGGCGAGCACCTTGAGGCCGTGCAGTTCCTTGCCCATTTCCGGGCTGGCCGCCGTGATGCAGCGATAGAGCGCCAGTTGCGAGGCGATGCTGTCCGCGCCGCTGTAGAAGCCGGTCTGGATGCGGATGAGGTGGGTTCCACCGCGCACATAGATGGGGGTGATGAGGCCCACATCCGCGACGCCGTGACGCAGTTCGTCCATCGACATGTCCGACGACAGGAGCGCGCCCGACCAGATCGGGCGGATGCGGATACGACCGCCCGAACGCTGCTCGACGAACTGCATCCACGCCTGGTCCGCCTTGCTGAACGGATGCGTGGGGCTGTAGGGCGTCGCATAGGTCAGCTCGGTCACGCCCGGCGGAAGCGGGCGCGCACAGGCGGCCAGCAGCAGCAGGGCCAGAAGCGCCAGCCTCTTCACGTCAGCCCCCGCGCCGCCAGAAAGTCAGCGACCATCGCAACCATCCGGTCATGGTCCCAGTTCTTCGCGTCCACCATGTCGGCGTCGATGGACAGCACCGGCACGCCCGCCGCCTCCAGCGACAGGGCGGTCAGCTTCGTGCCCGATTGCGACAGGCGATTGTCGGGCGGCAGCAGCACGACGCAGGCGTCGATCCCGCACCGCTCCGCCTCGCTCGTCATCCATCCGTTCATCCATGGGGGCAGGTGCAACACCTCGTTCATCGAACAGATGCGGCTGGCGAGTGCCTCCATCGGCGCGCCCTGCACTTCCCGGATATATTGCGGTCCGGCAAAGGGCATATACATGGACCAGACGAACACCGCGCCCAGCCTTTCCTCCAGCGCCTGATAGAAGCCGGGGTCGTGCCAGACGCCGGCGCCGATCCACATGAGACGCAGTTTCTCCTTCTCCGCCGCGCCCGCGCCGGTCGCGACGCGCTCCATCACCTCGTCGCGGAAGCGCTTCGCGTGCGCCACCGCCCAGTCCGAGCCGCGATGCCATTGCGGGATCATGGTGTTGGGCATCTGCTCGGCGATGGAGACGGGGCAGGGACGCGCCCTGCCGATGGCCTGCGCCGCTTCCCAGATATAGTTTTCCTGCTCGTTGATCCGCTCCATCAGGTGATGCAGCTTCGCCTCGTCGAACTTTCTCCCCGTGCGGTTTTCCAGCAGGGCGATGAGGTCGCGCATTTCGTCCACCATCAGGGCGATGCGGTCCGGCTCGTAGACGGTGCGCCAGTCGGTGCGGCTATGTTCGAACCAGCGGGGGTCCTTATGCTCCCACGCCGGAGCTTCCATCGGAAAGAACTCCGTCCCCAGCGCCTGCGCCCACTGGCCGAACACATGCTGGATGCAGTCGCAGGTCAGCCGCGCGACCAGCACCGTGGGCGTGGGCAGGCCGCCCCAGGGCGCGGTCTTCGGATCATTCGCCAATGTGCAGGCGAGACCCAGCGAGCAGTATTTGCAGCCATTTTCCGGGTAACCGTGCTTCGCCATCACCTCGAAATAACGGTTCGAAAGCTGCTTGGCGGAGATATAGGCAGACCACCACTGGTTGGTGATGATCGGAATGTCCATCACGTGAAATATCTCGTGCGGGGTATCCGCCTGCACGATGGCGAAAGGCTCGCCCTCATCCACCACCCGGCGCCTGAGGTCCGCGCCGAACTGCTTCTGATAGGCCGATGCGGCGGCGGTGCAGGCCAGATGTTTCTGGGAGCGCTGGCCGGTCGGCTGGGCGGCGATGCTGTCGTTCATTCGAAAACTCCTGCCGCGGCGAGGGTGGCGATGCGGGAGTCGGACAGGCCGCACAGATCGCGCGCGATCTCCTGCACATGCTCGCCCATGCGGGGCGCGCGGAACGGCTGGAAAGCGTCGTGCGAGAAGCGGATCGGCGTCGCGATGTGGCCGAAGGGGCCGAGGATCGGGTGGTCGAGCGTCACCAGCGCACCGCGCCCCGCAAGCTGGGGATCGCGGTCGATCATGTCCTCGCTGTCCTGCACCACGCCGCATGCGATGCCCGCTGCCTGTAGCTCCGCCGCGATGGCATGATCCTCCCTCGCCGCCGTCCACGCGGCGATATCGGGACCGGTGATGGCTTCCAGCCGCGCCCGATCGTCCCGCCCGGACAGGCTGATCGCGACCCAGCGATCCTCGCCCGCCGCCGGAAACACATCCTGAAAGAAGATGCCCGGATCGGCATTGCCCATCCGCCGCGGCCGCTCCCCGCGGCGCGCGGCCGCCAGCGTATCGCGCATCTGCTGGACGCAGATTTCATACATGGACGCGTCGATATGGCAGCCGCGCCCGGTTTCCCGCCGGCTCTGGAGCGCCGCCGCGACCGCCCCCGCCATAACGAAGGGCACGATCACGTCGCCATAGGGCACCGCGCCGGGAATCACGGGATCGCCATCGGCATAGCCGGTGAGGAAAGTCCGCCCCGACAGCGCGCCGCCGGTCCCGTCGACGCCCCATTCCTGCGCCAGCGGCCCGGTCTGGCCGAAGACGCTGCCCGAGACCATGACGATGCCGGGATTGCGCGCCGCGAGCACGTCATAGTCGAGGCCCAGCTTCTTCATCGTGCCGGGCGAGAAATTCTCCACCACCACATCCGCCCAGTCGATCAGCGGGTCGATCAGTTCACGCGCCTCGGGCTTCTTCATGTTGAGCGACAGGCTGCGTTTCGAACTGTTCAGATGCGCGAACCAGGGCTTGTCATCCCAGTTGCCGGGCCTGGACGCTGCGACCTGCACGTCGAGGCGGGCGAGGTCCGGGCGCGTGCGGCTCTCGATCTTCACGATTTCAGCGCCCAGATCGCCCAGCGTCTTGGTCGTGATCGAACCCACCAGCGCCCAGGCAAAATCGAGCACCCTGACGCCCGACAGCGGGCCGGGCCGCTCGCCGGTATGCACGGCGGGCGCGGTAACGGCACTGCCCTCGCGCATCGTCGCGAACCGTTCCGGCAGACCCGAGGCCGTGTCGAAGAAGCCGCGCGCATGAAGATGCGGGTCGGCCAGAACGTCCACCGGTTCATTGGCGACGCAGGCGTTGATGCCGCGCCGCAGTCCCTCCGTCGCGATCTCCGCCTTGGTGCGCGATGCGAAAAAGGCCGCGATGGCCGCTTCCCAGATCGCGCGCGTCTCCGCCGGGAGCGTGGAGCGATTATATTGAAGCCAGTCGGTCCCCCGGAGCGGATTGGGCATATCGGCTTCGTCCATCCAGTCGGACAGCGCCTGATTGGCGGGTGCGCCCAGCCTTCCGGTCATCAGCGAATGGAAGCACCAGCCATCGGCAAGCCTCCAGATCGCCCGCACCGTGGCCTTGCCATAGGCGAGCGCGCCGCCCACGCGGCTCAGCTTTCGCCTGTCGAACTGCCAGCAGAGGATGCCGTTGAAGTTGCGGCTGAACGCGACCTGCTGAACCGACACATCGACATGCTGGCCGCGCCCGTGCGTCCCGCGCGCATAATGCGCCGCCATCGCGCCGCTCGCCGCGACCATGTCGGCATGGAAGATACAGGCGTCGCCCGCTTCCTTGACCGGCGGCCGGTCCGGCTCCCCCGTCACGCGCAGCGCGCCACCCATGGCCGACGCGACGAACTCGCCACCCTTCCAGTCCGATCGCGGCCCGCCCGACCCGAAGGTCGTGACCGATACATGCACGGCGGTGTCGGGAATGGCGACGCTGCCCAGCCCCTCCAGACCGATATCGTCGATGACGAAGGAAGCGCCTTCTACCCGCCCGCCCAGCTCCGCGCCGAGCGAGGCGAGGTAGCGCGCCAGCGGCCGATCCGCCATGCCGCCCAAGGTGGCGACGCGATGACCCTTGAGCGGCATCATGCCGCCAGTCCCTTCAGGAATGCTGCAATCTCCTCTGCCTCGCCGCCATTTGCCCGCCAGTCCCGCCGTGTCAGAACCAGCGCCGGGATGTGCGCCGCATCCAGCGCGGCGCGCTGGGGGGGAAGATCCCAGAGCCGGGCTTCATCCTCTTCGGCAAGCCACAGGATCACCGCCCGTGCATTCTGACGCCGCGCCTCTTCCATCAGCACCGCTGCGCCATCGGCGAAAGCGCGGCTGCCCTGTGCGTGTCTGTGCCGCTGCGCCGCCACTGCGGCGAAGGGATCGCCGCCCTCCGCCACCGGCGGACCGAGCGCTTCCCAGATGGCGCCGAGCGTCGGCCCGGCCGCGCGCCAGCCCGTTGCCTCCACCATGGCGTGAAGCCGCCTGTCAGGCGGCGGGGTTCCGGCGATCAGGCATGAGGGACCGGCATTCGCGCCCCCTTCATCGGCCTGCCGCCGGGCGTTGGTAGCGATGATCGCACGCGCCAGTTGGCTTTCGTCCACTTCCAGCCGCACGGCGAGCTTTCGCACCGCCGCTTCGACATGCCGCGCGCTGCTGGCCCGCGCGATGGTGGCGGCGTCGAAGATCAGCGGCTCCGGCCCCCTGATCTCGCCCTGCCGCCGCAATTCGCACAGATAATAATAGAGCCGCTGCGCCGCATCGTCCGCACGGGAGAAAAGGATGGCGTCATGACCGTCCAGCACGCCGTCCGCCCAGTCCTGAAGGATGGAGCGCGACCAGAGCGGAAACTTGCTTTCCAGCCACCGGTCCGCCGCCGGCATGGCCCGGTCGATATTCCAGCCGAGCGCACCGGCGCAGCGGCCGGACGCCGTCAGGAGGTCGTGGGGCAAATCCGGTCCGACATAGGCAATGAGGGGGGCGATCAAGGTCATTGTCCGAAAATGGAGGGCAGCCACAGCGCCATCGCCGGAAACAGGATGAGCAGCAGCAGGTGAATGAGGTCGCTCGCCAGAAACGGCAGCACGCCCCGGAAAATGCGATTGAGCGGCACGTCCTTCGCCACGCCCTGAATGACGTAGAGGTTCATGCCGAGCGGCGGGTGGACGAAGCCGATCTCCATCGCACGGGTGACGAAGATGCCGAACCAGATGGGCGACATGCCGACATTCTGCACGATGGGCAGCAGGATCGGCGTGGTCAGCAGCATGAGCGCAAGTCCGTCGAGCACCGATCCCAGCAGCAGCAGCAGCCCGGCGACCACCAGCAGCGTCGGGATCGTCCCCATGTCCATCGCCGTCACGGCATTGCCCACCGCATCGGTGAGACCGGTGACGCTGATGAAGACGGAGAAGATGATTGCGCCGATGATGACGAGGAAGATGAGGCCGCTGGTCCGTAGCGTTTCCGAAAAGGCGCGGAACAGCACTTCGCGGTTGAGCCGTCCGCGCCACGCAGTGATGAGCAGCGCGCCCGCCGTGCCGATGGAGGAAGCCTCCGACGGGCTGAACCAGCCGAGCACGATGCCGCCCAGCACCACCGCCAGCAACAGCAGCATGTCCGCGATCCGCAGCAGCGCCCTGCCCCGCTCCGCCCAGCTCGCCCGCTCGCCGACCGGCGCGATGGACGGGCGCCAGCGGACCAGCAGCCAGACGACGAAGCAGTAGAACAGCATCTGCGAGATGCCGGGGATCAGCGTCGCGGTGAAGAGCTTGCCGATCGACTGTTCGGCAATGATGCCATAGACGATGAGAGCGCCCGATGGCGGCAGCATCTGCCCCAGCGTGCCGCCCGCCGCGACCGTGCCCGTGGCCAGCGCATCGGAATAGCCCCGCTGGCGCATTTCGGGCAGCGCGACGAGGCCGATGGTCGCCGCCGTCGCAAGGCTCGACCCGTTGATCGACCCGAAACCCGCGCAGCCGCCGATGGACGCATAGGCGAGGCCACCGCGCCGGTGGCCAATCATCTTGGCGGCGGCGTCGAACAGGTCGCGGCTGGCATTGGCGGAAAAGAAGAGATGCGCCATCAGCATGAAAAGCGGCAATGTGCCCAGTTCATAGCGCGTCAGTGTCTCCACCACGACGACGCCCGCCTTGACCAGCGCCGCTTCCGCTCCCAGCGCGACCACCAGCCCGCCGATGCCGACAAGGCCGAGCGACACGCCGATCGGCACCCCGAAGAGCAGCATCGCGAAAAGAAGGAGGAGGCCGATCAGTCCCGTTTCCGGCGTCGCAAAGATCATTTCTCGCGCCGCTCCACCATCTGCCGCGCCAGCAGCAGGATCACGACGATCAGCGCCGCGTTCAGGAAAGCGCGCATCCATCGCCACGGCACATCGAGCAGTTCGCTAACCTCCTGCTCGCCCCAAAGGTCCATCGCCAGCCACAGCGACCCGGTCAGCAGCATGGCGTAGAACAGAATCGAGAGCGCGGTGCACAACCGCTCGGCCCCCACTCGCCGCATGCCAGTCAGGCGGTCGAGGATCAGGTGAACGCGCGCATGGTTGCGCGCCAGCGTCGCCGCGACCAGCGCCAGCGATCCGGCAACCAGAACCGCCACCTGCACCAGCTCGATGGCGCCCTTGAGCGGCAAGCCGGTGTGCCGCCCGATCACCGCAAGCACGTTGAGGGAGGCGGCGGCGATCAGCGCGACGCCACCGGTCCAGACCATCGCCATCCGCGCCGCGTTCATGGCAAGGCCTCCATTATGCGGCCATCGGGCGCGATCCGGATCGGCGGCAGGCCCGCCTCTATGGTTATCTTTTCGACATAGGCTCTGATCTCCGCCGCACGCGCGCCGGACGCCAGCACGGGTCGCCCCGGCGCTTCGACATGCACGGGGATGATCCCCGCCGCCGTCGAGCCGTCCGCGCCGATCTCCAACGTGCCGAGGAAAGCGTTGACCGCTTCGGGATGGAAGGGCGCAAGCGTGTAGGCCGGGTCCGGCTCAAATCCGAACATCGCCTTGCGCCGCTCCGCCCATTGCGCGCGCGCCGGATGATCCTGTGCGGGACTGAGGGCGCGGGTAACGACGCAGCCATTGCCGAGGCCATGGAAGATCGGCTTTCCGCGGTAAAACTCGATCCCGCGGACGATATGCGAATGATGGCCGATGACGGCATCCGCCCCCGCCTCGATTGCTGCATGGCTCAACCCCCGCTCATAGGGGGCAAGCCGCGCTGGCGTGTGGACGATCCCCTTGTGCAGCGCGACGAGCACGATATCCGCCTGCGCGCGGGCCGCAGCGATGTCCTGCTCCAGCGTCGCGACAGCGTCCGACGTCAGCACGGTCAGCTTTGCGGCCGGAGCGATGGGTGTACCGTCTTCCGTCTCGATCCGCAGATAGGCGCATCCCGCCCGTTCGGCGCTGGCCCAGCCGGCTTCCGGACCGACGCAATTATAGCTCAGCAGCGCCACCGTCGCGTCACCGACGACGACGATGGCCGGACGGCGGGCTTCGTTCAGATCGAGGCCCGCGCCACAGCATGCGACGCCCTGCGCCGCGAGGCCCGCGACCGTGTCGGCGATCCCTTCCGCGCCGCAATCCGCGATATGATTGCCGGCAAGGCTCAGCAGTCCAAAGCCCGCCTGCGCAATCGCCGCCAGATTTTCCGGCGGCGCGCCGGGCGCGGGCACATCGCCCTTCAGTTCCGCGCCCCGGTCGGTATGCGGCACCTCCAGATGGCCGATGGCCAGATCGGCCCCGCGCAGGGCAGGCGCGATCCCGCTCAGCCACCAGTCGCCGTCCGGCTCATCCAGAACCAGATCGCCTGCCAGCACGATCGAGATCGCATCCTTTCCCACGCTCTCTTGCCGCTCCGATCAGAAGGACTTGCGGACGCTGATCGCGAACAGGCGCCCGACCGGGTCGCTCGCCGTCGCGTCATAGCCGCCGCTGCCGTTGCCGCTGGGCGCGAGATTGACATAGGGCGGGTCGGTATCAAAGAGGTTGCGGACCTCCAGCCCGACCGTCAGCCCCTTGGCGAAGAAACCGCTTTCCCGCGGATCGCCGATCCGCCAGTTGAACGTCAGATCGACGGGCGTGTAGCTCTTCACCGACTGGTTGGGCGTCGCCAGATTGTTGCGATAGCCGCCCACATGCGTGACCAGCACGCGGGTGGAGAAGGGACCATGATCCCATGTCACGCTGGCGCGGCCCTTGAACTTGAGCGGATTGAAGATGACGTTGCGCCGGTCCACCAGCGGAGCGGTCGGCGTCACCGCGACATTATATTTGGTGAGATATGTGCCAGACAGGTTTACCGTCAGATTGTCATTGGCCCCCAGTTCGCCGTTCCACGTTCCCGTAAAGTCGATGCCCCGCGTGATCGACACGCCGAGGTTCTGGCTGCGCCCGTCGACGAACAGGGTGACGTTGGCGGGATTGCCGCCGGGGAAGGAACCACCCGCCAGCGCGACGCCCTGGGCCAGCAGTTCCTGCACCCGCGCCGCCGCCGCTGCATCGCGCAGGATGATGTTGGTGCCGGCATATTGCGCTTCGTTGCCCAGGATCGTCAGGTTGGACAGGTTGGCGAGCACCTGATTTTCATATTTGACGTCCCAGTAGGTGACGCCGAAGCGCAGGTTGGGCAGCGGCTCGAAATCCGCGCCGACCGACCAGGTGGACGCCGTTTCGGGTTTGAGGTCGAGGTTCGGGCCGGACAGCGCATAGCCCTGAAGCGGCGCGCCGCCCGCCGGGTTCTGGTAGCTCTGGCCGAAGATGTTGTTCGAGTTGCCGTAAATCTCCGGGATGGTCGGCGCGCGGAAGGACGTGCCGTAGCTGGCGCGCAGCTTCAGCCAGCGGACCGGTTCCCAGTTGATGCCGAATTTGGGATTGGTGGTGCTGCCGACATCGCTATATTTGTCGTGCCGGACCGCTGCGTTGAGTTCCAGCCGCTCGAAGCCCGGCGTCGCATTGCTCGCGCCAAACACCGGCACGAAAAGCTCGGCGTAGAGGCTGTCGACCTTGCGGCCGAAATGGCGGAAGGTAATGGGCGTGGTCGGCCCGCCCCGCGCGGAACCGAGCGCGACGGTGAAATCCTGCCGCTCATAGCCCGCCGCGACCTTCACGTCGCCGCCGGGCAGCGAGAAGAGGGGTCCGTTGAGCCGCGCTTCATAGGTTTTGAGGCGTCCGTTGGTGGGCGCGAGGAAGATCTGGTTGGCGATCAGCGCCTTTACCGCATCGCTGGTGCGGCCAAGGCCGTAGGGATCGAACGCCGTTGCCGGATCGCTGCTGGCGAGCGCGGCGTTCAGCGCCGCATTGTTGATCCCGTAATAGGAACCCGAAAAATCCTTGGTCTTGCCATAGCCGTAGAGCGTTTCAAACTCCCAGTCATGCGGGAGCTTGACGCGCAGGCCCGGCGTGATCTGCCAGCTTTCGGCCGAACCATAGCTGTCGTTGGTCGGCACATCGTCGCGGAAATTATAGTCGAGCGTGTAGCTGGTGCCGGCAAAGCCCGCCGGTCGCACGAAGAAGGCGTTGGTCTGCGGCACCGTGAGCCGCGCGTTGGAGTAAGCGGATTTGCGGTAGAATTTCCGCTTCGAATAAAATCCGTCGTAGAAGACGCTCAGCCAGTCGTTGAATTCGAACCGGCCGGTGCTGTTGACCGAGTTATAGGTCTGTTCCGGCGCGAGATCCTGATTGTCGAGTTCGTCGCACTTGTTGAGCGTTCCCGCGACCAGCGACCCGGCCGTCCCCTGCGTGACTCCGGCCGCCGGAATGGCGTAGGTCGTGCCGTTGGCGTTGATGTTGCCGGGCGCGCAGCGGGCGATGCGATAATCGCCGCCGCCGAACCGCGTCTGGTCGTTGGTGAAGAAGCTGCGATCGTCGCCACTCAGGTTCGACCGCTCGACATGTTCGTAGGCGACCATGATCTGCCCACGATCGAACACCTTGCCCAGCGCCGCGCCGACGGAGGTTTCGTGGAAGTCGCCGCGCGATGCGATACCCGACCGGGCGAAGAACTCGCCGCCGTCGAGCGAGCGGCGCGGGATAAGGTTGACGACGCCCGCCACCGCATCCGATCCGTAGATGGCGGAAGCGCCGTCCGCGACCACCTCGACCCGCTCAACGCCCAGCGACGGCAGCACCGATGGGTCGATCGAGCGGCTGTTGTTGGTGACGCGGTGGCCGTCGACCAGCACCAGCGTGGCATAGGGTCCGATGCCGCGAAGGTTGACCGAGTTGCCATAAGTGATGTTGCCGCTGCCGCCCGACTGTCCGCGCGAATTTTCCGATACGCCGAGATCGAAGACCTGCGGGATTTCCTTGATCATGCGGTCGACGGTCACGGCGCTGGACGCTTCCATTTCCGCCCGCCCGAGGGTGGTGACGGTCGATCCGACCGGCGCTGCACCGCGTACGCGGCTGCCGGTAACGATGATGTCGGGGGCTGCCGGTTCGTCGAGCTGCGGCTCCTGCGCCGCCGCCATGACGGGCAGCATCAGCGCGGCCCAGCCCACGCTCATCTTCAATACGGCCCGCAGGCGCAGCGGGGTCTTGTCCTTGCCTTCCATGCTTACCTCCCTTTTTGGCCCTGTCGGCCGTTCTTTATTCCGTGCCGGTCACTGTCCGTCCGCGACCGGCAGATCGACGAAGGACGATCCGCCCCGCTCGACGCTGATCTGCGGCGGGGGCGTCTGCTGGATGTCCTTAAGATTGCGCTGGCGCGGGTCGGCTCCGGCGATGGTCACGCGCAGCCGCGCGCCTGTCGGCACAATCCGCGAAACGGGGGTCAGGTCGATGGCGAGGTCCGCCGCCTGCCCCACGGGTAACGGCGCGACATCGGCCTTCAGCCCGCTATGCCATGGCTGGCCCATCGTCCTGTAGGGCGCGGTTGCGGCCTTGCGATGCGACAGGGCCAGCCGACCGAAGGCGACCACTTCGGCCTTTCCGTCCGCGCCGACCTGATCGAGATAGACGAAGATATTGGCGTCGGGCTTGTCGGCGCGCACGCGCAGATGCACGACCGGATAGCCGATGAGCTTCATCGGCTTGCCAAGCGGCGTGCTGGTGTAGCTCAGCCCCTTGTCATCCATCGGCTGCGCCCAGAAGGCGAAATAGTCGGCGCCCGGAAGGTCGTAGCGGACGGTGAAGCGGTCCTGTCCCGTCCGGCCCTTCGCCGCGCTCATCGTGCCGTCATTGACCGAACGGGCGGTTCCGCTGCGGCCATCGCTGAAATACCAGCGCTGCGCAGTCGCGCCTTCGCCCGGAAGGCGGGCGGAACGGGCATAGCCGCCCTTCCCGTCCAGCCCTTCGACCCAGTAGGTAGCGCGGGGCGCCTTTTCGATGCCGTTGTCCGCGCCTTTGAGATAATGGTCGAAATAGCGGACCACTTCGCCTGTGAAATCGAAACCGGGCGGGGGCAGGCAATGGCTGCCGGGACCGGCGAGAAATTTGGAACCGCTCAGATTGGCGGCGCTCAGGATCGACTGGGCAGTGGGTTCGTCCTGCCAGTTGCTCCAGAAATAGGTTGCGATCCCTGCCTTCCGGATGGCGTCAAGATAGCGGTAGACTCCGACTTCCTCCCAGAAAGCGTTGCCGGTGTAGCGGGAGACGCTGTCGCGATAGGGCATGCCATACCACAGCGCCGCCATGGGCGTGTTCCCGGCATGCTGGGCCACGGCCTTTCCGAGTTGCGCTCCGTCGCGGTCCTCATCGACCGGTATGCTCGCCAGATCGTCGCTGAGCGGCTCGTCGGGCCGGGTGTTGAACTGCGCCGTGATGCCCCCGCGGCGGACGAAGGCATATTTGTCCAAGTCCGAAGCCCCGACGAATACTGCCTTGAGCGAGGGCGGAGCCGTGGTTGCAGTATGAAAGGTCGTGCCGCCCAGATAGGAGCAGCCGATCATCCCCACCTTGCCGCTGCTGAAAGACTGGCGTGCGAGCCATTCGACGAGGTCGTGGCCGTCCTGCGCCTCGGTCCGGTCCTGAAAGCCGCGACGGCTGCCAAAGGACGCGCCCTTGCCCCGAATGTCGGCGACCGCCACGACATAACCGGCCCTGATGAGCGAACGCAGCGCCATCCGGTCGTTGAGCGCGACTTCCTGCACCGCGCCATCCTTGTCGCGGAAGCGGGCGCGATAGGGCGTGAAGACGAAGATGACGGGCATCTTGCTCTCCACCCGCTTGCCGTCGACCGCAGGAAGGTAGAGATTGACGGCCAGTTTCGTGCCGTCCCGGACAGGCACGTAAAGCGACTGCCGCTGAACGTCGGGATACTCCGAGCCATGGCCGGCCGTGGCGATCGCCGCCGCCGTCAACGCTCCCCATATCCGGGCTGCCCGCATCATCCACTCCATTATTGTCGACAATTTCATCCGCCTTTTGTCAGACAGATGCAAAGCAAAATTGGCTGACGATATTGTTGACAATTTCGTCAAACTCTCGAATATCGGCGGCATGATAGAGCAGGGAGACAAACGCGCGCCGTCCGGCATGGAGATTGCGGACTGGGTGCGCGAGCGCATCCGCACCGGGCGCTTCGTGCCGGGCCAGCGGCTGGTGGAAGTGGACATCATCCGCGCGATGGGCGCGAGCCGGTCAAAGGTGCGTGAGGCGCTTCAGCGGCTGGAAGGCGAGGGACTTGTCCAGATCGAGGAGTTTCGCGGGGCGTCGGTCAAGAGCACGGGTCTGGAGGAAGTGGCGCAGATCTACCGCGCGCGGGTCGCGCTGGAAGGAATTTGCGCTGCCGATTTCGCCCGGCATGCGACGGACGAGCAGAAGCAGGCGCTCTGCGCCTTGCAGACGGAGCTGGACCAGTGCGTCGACGAGCGTGCGCCGGATCGGTTCGGGCGGCTCAACCTGGAGTGGCACCGCCGGATCGTGGAAGGGTCGGGCAATGTCGTGATCGCCGAACTGCTCAAGCGTCTCAATGTCCCGATCCATCGCCTGCTGTTCGAGAGCTTTTACGACGAAGCGCGATTGCGGGCGGCAAACGCCGACCATCGGGACATGCTGAAACTGCTGCTGGCGGGCGAGGCGGACGCGGCGGAGGCCGCGATGCGGCGGCATATCGGCGCGGGCTTCGAGACTTTGTCCAAGATCGAAAGCGAATTTTACCGGTAGGCGGGCGTCACCGCATCAATGCGTCAGCGGCTCGGTCAGCCGCCCGCTCCGCTCCAGCTTGCCCCAGCCGACCACCCATCCGGCGATGGCGGACGCGATGGCGCGCAGGACGACCCAGTACATGATCTGGCGGTAGACGAGCCGCTGCGCGACCAGCAGATGCGCCGGGTAGCGGACGCGGTGGCCGTCCAGCCGATAGGCGATCCAGCCGCACAATATGTCGACCGCGGTGAAGGCGAGCCAGTAGAGGCCCATAGCGCCCACATCGCCCGCCGTCTGCGCCCAGCCATGCTGGATTACGCGCACGGTGGTGCTGACGACGGAAAGCAGCAGCGCAAGGTCGATCAGCGGCGAAATCGCAGCGAAGACGATCTGGAACAGCCACGCCTGCGGCAGGCCGATCAGGCCCAGACCCGATGGCTTGCCCGTCCGCAGCACGGCGCGATGCTTCCACAGGCATTGCAGTGTGCCGAACGCCCAGCGATAGCGCTGCCGGGCGAGCGCCCTGAAGCTTTCCGGCGCTTCGGTCCAGGCGGTTGCGCGCGGATCGTAGATCACGCGCCAGCCCGCGCGCTGGATCGCGATGGTCAGATCCTGATCCTCCGCCAGCGTATCTTCGGGGTAGCCGCCCACCGCGTCCAGCGCCTGCCGCCGCCATGCGCCGACCGCGCCGGGCACCACGGTGATCGCGTCGAAGCCCGCCAGCGCGCGCCGCTCCAGATTCTGCGCGGTGATATATTCCACCGCCTGCCAGCGGGTGACGAGGTTGATGCGGTTGCCGACGCGCGCGTCTCCGGCGACCGCGCCGATGGCCGGGTCTGCGAACCAGCGCGCAAGGCGGCGGATGGTGAGCGGCTCGAACTGGGTGTCGGCATCGAGCGCGATCACGATCTCTCCGCTCGCACGGAGCAACGCCCGGTTCAGCGCCGCCGCCTTGCCGCCATTCTGGAGCGTCAGAAGGGTGACGCGCGGATCGCCGCCGAACCGTTCCGCGACGATGGCGCTGGTCGCGTCCTTCGATCCATCGTCGGCGACGATCACTTCCAGTGCGGGATAATCGCTCGCGAGCACGCGCGCGACCGAAGCCGCGATCACCCGCTCTTCATTATAGGCCGGGATGATGACCGACACAGTAGGGGTATGGACGGGGGGATCGGCGCGCCGCCGGCGCGTCTGCACCCAGGCCAGCGCCGCCATCACTACCGCGCGCGCCATGCCGAGCGTGATCGCCACGTAGAAGAGCCATGTCATCACGAGCGACAGCGCCGCCAGCAGGACGAAGATGGCGACATCGGTGCGCACGGCCCACAGATCGGCGCTGCTCACCTTGGGCATGGCCTGCGCCGCCGGAATGCCCGCCAGTTGCGAAGCAGTGACGAAGCGATAGCCTTCGCCTTTCAGGATGCGGATGATGCGGGGCAGCGCGACCACGGTCTGCGCCCGGTCGCCGCCGCCATCGTGCAGCAGGATGACGTTCGCCGAACTGTCCGGCGTCCATGAATGCACCTGATCGACCACCTGCCGCACGATGGCGTCGACGCCGGGACGCTGCCAGTCATTGGGATCGACGTGCAGCCCCACCACCGTATACCCGGCATGCTGTGCCTCCACCGCGGGCAGAAGCTCGTCGGTGGTGGTAGGTTCCGCATCGCCGAAATAGGGCGCGCGGAACAGGGTCATGCGCCGTCCGGTATAGGCCTCGACCAGGCGCTGGGTGGTGTTGAGTTCCAGCCGGGTCTGGTGCGGGCCGATGGTCGCCAGATTGGGATGGGTATAGCTGTGATTGCCGATCTCGCTGCCGTCGGCGACAATGCGGTTCAGCAGTTCGGGATGCTCCAGCGCATTTTCCCCGATCACGAAGAAGGTCGCGGGCACATGCGCGCCTTCCAGTATGTCGAGGATCTTCGGCGTCCAGTCGGCATCGGGGCCATCGTCGAACGTCAGCGACAGGAGCTTCGGATTCGCCCCCCCGACACGCTGAACCACATAGGGCATGGGCAGGCGGCGATAATGTTCCTGATGGATCAGCCCCTGCGTATCGAAGCCGACGGTCCGTCTGCCATCGGTCGGCGTGGAGGTGACCCGCAGGATTTCGCCCGAACCCTCGACATCGGTGCTGACCACCGCGCGCGGCGTCGAAAGATCGGGCAGGCCGCCCCTGCGAAAGGCAGCAAGATCGTTCCAGAAGCCCGAATCCTCGGTGCCGAGCCGCCATAGCGCCACGTCGCCGATGCCGAGACGCCTGAGCGCCTGCATCTCGTTCCAGTTGGTCGCGGCATCCATCATCCATACGGCGTGATGTTTGCCCGCCTCGTCATAAGCGAAGCCCGCATTGCCGCTCGCCGGATCGAACATCACCGGCGTCTGACTGTCATGCGCGGCCAGCCATGCTTCCTCGATCGACAGCGCGTCGGTCCCGTCCCCATGCCAGTCATAGGCATAGCTGCCGAGCGCCACGACCAGCTTGCTGCGGGGCACGATCCGCTGCGCGCTTTCCACTTCGCGCACGAACCAGTCCTGCGCGGCGATGGGACCGGCCGTGCCGCCCTCCCAATGCTGATCATAGGCCATGAAGATGAGCTTGTCGGCGACCCGGCTGAGCGCCGCCAGCGGCCAGCCTTCGTCTTCGGCAGGCGCGGTCACGGCCAGAAGCGTGCCCTTGGGCATCGCCCCGTGAAGCGCGCGCAGGAAACGGACATAGTCGCGCATCGCGCCGGGCGGCAGCGCTTCGATGTCCATCACCAGACCGGCGGCATGGCTGGCCCGCGCCTGGGCGGACAATTTGTCCACCATGGCGCGCCGCTGCGCCGGATCGTGAAAGAGTGACGCCGCCCCGGCCGAATCCCACCTGTCCTCCAGCAGATTCTGCACCATGGGCAGCACCAGCGGACGGTGGCGCATCTGCGCCATCAGATGATCGAGCCGGGGATCGCGCGACACGGTGACGGTGTGGCGCGGCCCCGACACATTGATGGAGGCCGGCACGATCCAGTCGAGCGCGCCCACATGCCGCACCAGCGTATTGAGGCCGCCTTCGTCGCCGGGAACATAGAAGCCGATGCTGAGCGGTGCGCTCGTCGAAGAGGCATGGCGCGCTGGCAGCCAGCTCAGGAGCCGGCGGTGCAGCGTCGGCAGGAATTTGGCGGCATGCGCCCTGGGCAATGGCAGTTCAAGATCGCGTTCGCGGGGCACGAAGATGAGCGTCGTCGCGAAGGCCAGCGCCCCAACCAGGATGATGCTGAGCAGGAGCGCAACGATCCGCTTCGACCAGCGGCTCCGCTGGCCTGTCGGATCGAAGAACACAGGAGCACGCATCGAACAGTCTCACCACCCATTTTTGCAGGGGCCGCTCTACCCCCTGCAATATGAGCAGCCGCTGGGGCCGAACTAAATTATTGGTAATGTAAGGCGGGGCGTGAGGCCTTCCGCGACGCCCTCAGGCGCGGACATGGTTCCAGACATGGGATATGACCACCGATCCCTCCCCCACCGACGATGCGACGCGCTTGACCGACCCGGCCCGCACATCGCCCACCGCGTAGATGCCGGGGCAGGATGTGGCATAGGGAGATGTCGCGCCTGCGGCGTCGCCCGTCTTCACGAAACCGCAGCCGTCGAGGCTCACCAGCTCGGACAGCCAGCCCGTATTGGGCGCCGCGCCGACCATCACGAACAGGGCGCATGCGGGCAACCGCCGCTCACCCTGCGCGTCGCGAACGGTGATCGCATCCATCTTCCCCTCGCCATGGACGGCGACGACGCGGCTGCCATATTCGATGGAGATGGCGGGATCGGCCTCCAGTCGGCTCGAAAGATAATCGGACATGGAAGCCGCGAGCGTATCGCCGCGCACCAGCAGACTGACATGACTGGCTGCGCGGCTCAGGAACATTGCGGCCTGCCCGGCGGAGTTGCCGCCGCCGATCACGAAGGAATGTGCCCCGCGACAGAAGCGCGCTTCATTTTCCGTCGCGGCATAATAGACGCCATTGCCTTCGAATTGGGAAAGGCCTTCGATCGGAAGGCGTCGATACTGCACGCCTGTGGCGACGACGATCGCCCTCGCCCGGACGCGCTGGCCATTGTCGAATGTCGCACAGAAGTCGCCACCCTCCAGCTTGTCGAGCCTTTCGACCCGGCGGGGAATGGCGAAACGGGTGCCGAACTTCATCGCCTGGACTTCGCCGCGCCAGACCAGATCTGCGCCGGAGATGCCGGTCGGGAAGCCCATATAATTTTCGATCCGGCTCGACGTGCCCGCCTGCCCGCCCACGGCCATGTCCTCCACCACCAGAGCGCGCAGTCCCTCCGCCCCGGCATAGACGCCTGCCGCGACGCCCGCAGGACCGCCGCCGACGATGACGACATCGAAATGCTCGTCATCGACAAGCGTTCGGTTGAGGCCGAGCAATTGCGCGACGCTATCGGGCGTGGGGTTGGTCAGGACATTGTCCTTGCCGAATATGACCGCCGGAATATCCGCAGAAATCGCGCAGCTGGTCGCGACCGACAGGGCTTCGGGCGTGCCTTGCCCGTAGGATGTGTAAGGAATGCGGTTGCGGCTCGCAAATTGCGCGATCTGGCGGATTTTCGGTTCCGCTTCCTCGCCGATGAGGACGAGCGATCCGTCGCCCGTGTCCAGTTGCCGGCGGCGCCGAGCGGCAAGAACCGTGATGACGATGTCCGACATTTCGGGGATGTTGGCCATCAGGCGCAGCATTTCGGGGCGCGGCACCTCGATCACCTGCGTGTCGCGAACGGCACGCAGCGGCAATGACCAGCTTCCGCCGTCGAGGAAGCTGATTTCGCCCATGAACTGAGTCGGGCCGATTGTAGACGCGACATATCGTTGATCGGTGAAGGGATTGACGACCTCGACTTCGCCGTCCAGCACATAGTGGAACCGGTCGACCGGATCGCCGGGACCGGCGATCATCGTGCCCGCCGCATAATGCACCACCGATCCTGCCGCCCGCAGAGCCTCCACATGGTCGGCGGCGAGAGGCACGCGTTGCATTTCGCGAAGGTCTCGCCCGATGGTTTCCATGGGATTTTGCCTTTGGTGTGTGTGGTGCTGTGAGTGGGTATAGCTCGAGTGTTGTTGTTTATGCCAGCGGTGGTGGCGTGGGCATTTTGCCGGGGGGCTAACGCAAAAAAGCCCTGCCTGTGGGGGCGGGGCTTTTTTGTGATGTGGGATGTTGGTTGCGGGAGCAGGATTTGAACCTGCGACCTTCAGGTTATGAGCCTGACGAGACGGCAGCATAAAGGACAGTCCGGGGGACTGTTCGACTGCTGCTGTGGGCTGCGGGGTATCGTAGGCGAGCGACCTTTTGGTTGCGGGAGCAGGATTTGAACCTGCGACCTTCAGGTTATGAGCCTGACGAGCTACCGGGCTGCTCCATCCCGCGCCAGAGGCGCGACCGGAGGTCGCTGAACAGAGTGAATGGGTTTTGCGTATTTTCAAAAAGCGCGAGCTTCAATGCCTGGCGACGCCCTACTCTTCCGGGGCTTGAGCCACAGTACCATCGGCGCAGTCAGGTTTCACGGCCGAGTTCGGGATGGGATCGGGTGGGTCACTGACGCTATGGTCACCAAGCAATGGAGCTGGCGCTTTTTGGGTTTAATCGATGTCCGTGCACAGGATGTGATTGATATCTGGCTTTGCTTGTGACCGCCATATGACGACAGATCAGAGCTGTCGTTGATGGTGGGACTCTTAAGCGCGATCAGAGCCATTAGGACCGGTTAGCTTCACATGTTACCACGCTTCCACATCCGGCCTATCAAGGTCGTGGTCTACGACCGCTCGAAGAAATCTTATCTTGAGGGAGGCTTCCCGCTTAGATGCTTTCAGCGGTTATCCCGTCCATACATAGCTACCCAGCTGCGCTCCTGGCGGAACGACTGGTACACCAGAGGTATGTTCAACCCGGTCCTCTCGTACTAGGGTCAACTCCTCTCAAATTTCGACGCCCACGGCAGATAGGGACCAAACTGTCTCGCGACGTTCTGAACCCAGCTCACGTACCACTTTAATTGGCGAACAGCCAAACCCTTGGGACCTGCTCCAGCCCCAGGATGTGATGAGCCGACATCGAGGTGCCAAACGATTCCGTCGATATGAGCTCTTGGGAATCATCAGCCTGTTATCCCCGGCGTACCTTTTATCCGTTGAGCGATGGCCCTTCCACGAGGGACCACCGGATCACTATGACCGACTTTCGTCTCTGCTCGACTTGTCAGTCTCGCAGTCAGGCGGGCTTATGCCATTGCACTCTAACAGACGGTTTCCAACCGTCCTGAGCCCACCATCGCGCGCCTCCGTTACTCTTTAGGAGGCGACCGCCCCAGTCAAACTACCCGCCACAGAGGGTCCCTGCACCGGATAACGGTGCGAGGTTAGACATCAGAAAACAACAGGGTGGTATTTCACCTATGGCTCCACGACAACTGGCGTCATCGCTTCAAAGCCTCCCACCTATGCTACACAGTTCTTTCCTAATGCCACTCTGAAGCTGCAGTAAAGGTGCACGGGGTCTTTCCGTCTAACCGCGGGTACTCCGCATCTTCACGGAGAATTCAATTTCGCTGAGCATATCCTGGAGACAGTGGGGAAGTCGTTACGCCATTCGTGCAGGTCGGAACTTACCCGACAAGGAATTTCGCTACCTTAGGACCGTTATAGTTACGGCCGCCGTTTACCTGGGCTTCAATTCAGAGCTTGCACTCCTCCTCTTAACCTTCAGGCACCGGGCAGGCGTCAGGCCCTATACGTCGTCTTGAAGCCGACTTAGCAGAGCCCTGTGTTTTTGCTAAACAGTCGCTACCCCCTGGCCTGTGCCCCCCATCAGAGCTTGCGCTTAGATGGGGCCTCCTTCTTCCGAAGGTACGGAGGCAATTTGCCGAGTTCCTTCAGGATACTTCTCTCAAACGCCTTGGTATACTCTACCATTCCACCTGTGTCGGTTTAGGGTACGGTCTTAAACGGTGGGGCTATTTCCTGGGACAGCTTCCCTGCCCGGACCAATCCAATAAGGCCGAACAAGTTACGCCATCCGTCACACACCACCAGGCCCACGAATATTAACGTGGTTCCCATCGACTACCCCCTTCGGGCTCGTCTTAGGGGCCGGCTTACCCTGCTCAGATTAGCTTTAAGCAGGAACCCTTGGAATTTCGGCGACAGTGCATCTCACACTGTTAATCGCTACTCATGTCTGCATTCGCACTTCCGATACCTCCACGACCCATTACCAGATCGCTTCAACGGCCTACGGAACGCTCCGCTACCGCTCAGTCAAAGACTGAACCCTAAGCTTCGGTGCACGTCTTGAGCCCCGTTACATCTTCGCCGCAGGATCTCTTATTTAGACCAGTGAGCTGTTACGCTTTCTTTAAAGGATGGCTGCTTCTAAGCCAACCTCCTGGTTGTTTTGGAAATCCCACATGCTTTCCCACTTAGACGTGACTTGGGGACCTTAGCTGTAGGTTAGGGCTGTTTCCCTTTTGACGACGGACCTTAGCACCCGCCGTCTGTCTGCCGGACTAGACTCGTTGGTATTCGGAGTTTGGTTAGTATTGGTAGATCTCGCGACCCCCGCAACCATCCAGTGC
>NZ_AP018664.1:3300000-3387500 GCF_003967075.1 Sphingobium amiense | reverse complement strand
TCGCGCAGCGAAGCCGCTTCCGATTCGATTGCGTCGATGCGGAACTTCACCAGATCGCCGATGGAGATCATGCCGACGAGCCGCCCGTCCGTGACCACGGGCAGATGGCGGATACGCCGCTTCGTCATCAGCGAAAGGCTGTGCATGACAGGCGTGTCCTCGTCGATGGTGATGGGCGGAGTCGTCATCACCTCGCCAATGCTATGATCGAATGCGGACGCGCCGTCCTGCGCGACACGGTGGACGAAATCGCGTTCGGAAAAAATGCCCACGACCCGGCCCGCTTCCACCACTGGCACGCATCCGATGCGCTGATCGGCGAGCAGGCGCACCACGTCGAGCACGCTGTCACCGGGACCGACCTGAATCACGTCGCTCCCCTTGCGCTGCAAAATCGCCGCGATGGTCATGGCTGCTCTCCTATATTGTCTTTCATCCCTGCGTCGGGACTTGATGATCCCACTTTCCCGCCCCAATGAAAAGGGATGACGCGCAGAGAAGCTCTCGACGATCCTGCGATCGCGGCAACCGCCTGGGCGCGGTTCCGCCGCATCATGGCGTGGATGGCGCTGGGCGGCGCGCTGTGCGTGGGCCTCGCGCTGCTGTTCCTTTACTGGCGCGCGGGCCCGTTGCCGCTGCACATGGTGATCGCGACGGTGCTGGGCGTATGGACGACGTTCATGCTGGGGACGGGTCTCATGGCGCTCGCTTTCCTGTCGAGCGGAACCGGGCATGACGAACAGGTGATGGACAGGTTGAAGGACGAGGTTTCGCTGGATGACTGACGAACGCAACGAAGCGGTGCTGCGGGTCGTCCCGCGCCTGAGGGACATCAACGCCAACGGCCATATCTTCGGCGGATGGGTGCTGAGCCAGATGGACATCGCAGGCGGCATCGTCGCGCACCGGATCGCACACGGCGCGGTGGCGACCGTCGCCATCGAGGGGATGAAGTTCATCAGCCCGATCCTGCTGGGCGACATCGTATCGGTCTATGCAACCGAAGAGCGGCGGGGGCGGACATCCGTCGCGATTCGCATCGAGGTGATCGCCACGCGCGGCATCGCGCAGGAGCAGGTGCCGGTGACGAGCGGCGTCTACACTTTCGTGGCGCTGGACGCGAATCACAAGCCGCGGCCGCTGCCCGTCTGAGCGCCGGTCAGCGCGGCAGGCGCTCCTCATAATCCAGCGTACGGCTGTCATTGGCCGGGACGGTGATGCGCCATATCCAGCTATCGCCGCGCCGTTCCATGGCTGCAGGCCGGGGCTGGATGTCCTGCGCGATCGTCACTTCAGCGACGACATCGAAAGGGCGCGCGTTGCTGATGCCGAGCGACCAGCGGCGCGTCTTGCGACCGCCCGACGACACGCGCGTCGTCAGCCGGACGTCGGCGCTCTGTGCGATGTCGTAATCGACCCGCTCGCCTTCCGCTTTGTCGGCAACGTCGGCCTCGCCCGCCAGCATCCTCGCGCCATCGACCTGCTCGAATACCGCCACCTTGCCGGACGGGAGGGGCAGGCCCAGGCCATCGCTCTTGCGGTTCTGCAAACGCAGGCGCAGCGTCATGGGGCGGGACGACCCGTCGCCAGCCTCCACCCTGCCAGCATAAAGCCGCTCTACCGCGGCGCCAGGCTGCCGCAGCAGGACGACCTGCTTCTGGCCGCTGGCGGAAATATCGACCGGCACCGGCACGCGGTAGAGTTTGAGATCGCCGACATCTTCAGGAGGCGGCGGTGGCGCGGGAGGGGGCGCCGGCGCTGCTGCTACCGATATTATCATCGGCACTGAACGACGCTGCGCGGTGACGACAACATCCTCCAGCCCGTCCATCTGCTCCATCGCCCGTGAAGCCATCTGCACCGGAAACAGCGCCCAGACGGGGTGCGTGCTCGTAATGTCCATCGGCCAGCACGAAAGGCGCAGCGGCCCGCCGCCGGGGCGCGGCTGCGGCGCTCTGGCCCCCTTGTTTGGCTGCCCGGCGATGACCGACAGGCGTGCATCGGGAAAAGCGGTGACGCCCCCGTTCGCGACCGTCAGCCAGGCCATGAGGTCAAGCGTCTTTCCATCCGCCTGCACATCGGCGACATAGTCCGCCGACCAGTCGAACCCCTCGGCAAGATAGGTGAGTTGCAGCGTGGCGCGGATCGGACGGTCGGCAGACGCGATCACTGACAGGGTCGGGCGCGCCGACAGTCCGGCGGGAACGGCGGGCAAGAGCATCCGTTCGGGCAGGCCACTGCATCCCAACGCCTCATAGCCCGCCTGCGTCTGCACGATGACACCGCCCATCGGCCCCGCGCTGACGATGGCGTCTTCCTGGATCACCTTTCCGGTCTTGCGGTTGGTGCGCTGGAGCGTGACGCGGCGCTTGAGATAGGCGTCGACAAGCCCGGCGGGCGACAGCAGACGCGCGTCCCGGTTCTTTTCCCGCACGCCGCGCGGCATTCCCGACAGGACGGCGGTTTCAGGCATCAGCCCTTCCGCCACGCCTTCGAACCGCAGCGTCGATTCGCCCGCGGGCAGATCGACCGTGCGCGTCTCGCTGATGAGCGCGTAGCCGCCGGGCCACAGCCGGTCCATCGCCCCTCGGACGCGGCCAGGCTGCCGATAGACCGTGACCGAAACCCTGTCGGCCCGGTCGGACACGACCGTCCCCGCCTCGGCAGCGCCCGGCGCACTCAGCAGCAGTGCCAGAAAAAGGAGCAGCCGGGCCATCGCGGCCGTCAATAGCGCGAGTCGAATGTGACCGTGAGATCGACCGATCCGTTGGCGGGAACCGGCACGCTCCATTCCATCCGATCAGCCGACACGCGCCTGCCTTCCAGACTCTGCGCAGTGACGCGGGTGTCGCCCCATAAGCCCTGCTGGGCAATGTCGACCGTGACGGCCTCGGGCCGCGCATTGCTGATCGTATAGCGCATCCGCGTTTCCCAGCGCCGGTCGCCCTTGCGGCTGCGCTGGTCGACGGTGGTGCGCACCTTCACGTCGAACGCCTCGCCCGTGCGGAGCGCCATCGACGAACCCATGGGCGTATGGTCGATGCGATTCTCGCCGATGAACTGCGGGTCGCCGCGCGCGTCGCGCATATAGACGCGGATCGTCCCGGCGGGCAGTTGATCTCCAAGCCCGCCCTGCTTCGATGTTGAGAATTTGAGCACGCTGGACGCGCTCATCGGTTCGGGTGAGCTGCCGAGCCAGCCATTCACATATTCATATGTCGCGCGCGCCGGTGCTCCCTTCACGTCGAGGAAGCTCACCTGCTTCTGCTGGGCGTTGGCGATGGTCGTGCGCTGGGGCAGGGGATAGAGATAATAGTCGCCGAGCCGCTCCCGCCCGCTGCTTTCGGTTCCGGCCTGATCCATCGCGCCGCTCGACGGGGTCCACCAGTTTCGCCGCCCTTCGCCACTGGCGGGATCGCCCGCGACAAGCAGGGTCTTCGCACTGGTGAAGCTGGTGCCGCTATTGTTGGTGAGCGTCACCCAGCCCTGCATGTCCATCGCCCCCTTGGCCGCGTCGAACAGAGCGACGTAATCGGCGGTCCAGCCGAGATTGGGCGTCAGATAGGAAAGGCGGACCGGAGTAGTGCCGCCCCGCGCCGCCTCGACCGTCACCGACAGCGTCGGGCGCGCGCGAAGGTTCGGCGGCACCCGGTCGAACACCACGCGCACGGGCAGCCCGTCGTCGCGCAGTACCTCGATCCGGTTGCCGATCTGGAGTACGATGCCGCCATTGGCCGCCAGCACCTTCGCCCGCTCGCGCGTTTCGGTGCCGGTGGCGGGATTGGTGCGCACCAGCGTCACTTCCTGTCCGACCGCCTTGTCCATCAGCTTGTCCGGCGACAGCAGGTCATAATCGAAATTCTGTTCGACGATGGACAGGCCTGGGCCGGACAGATTGACCGTCTCGGGGCGGATGCGCGCTGACACATCGGGAAATTCGATGCGGTTGCGCCCGACATTGAGGCTGAGTTGCCGGTCGTCCTGCACCAGTGACTGACCGTTGTTATAGATGGTGACGGCGAGATCGCCCTGCGCCGTGCCGCCGGTGGGATCGTTGCTGTCCTGCGCCAGCACGGCAGCGGGCAGCAATGTGGCCAGAAGGGGCAGCAGGCGCGCATGTCTCATCGGCATCTCTCCAGCATGGAACATGCCTTGTGCCGGATCGCGGGCAGCTTGGAAAGCGGGCATGAAAAAGGGGACCGGCGACCGCGCGCCAGCCCCCCTTTTCTGTTCGAACGCGGATTATTCGGCCGCTTCGGCGGCGGCGGCACGCGGACGGCGGCCACGCTTCTTGGGTGCTTCCGGTTCGGCCGAAGCATCCGAATCATTGTCCGCGCGACCGATGGCCGGCGGCAGGATCGCGGCGTCGAAGCCTTCCGCAGCATCGGCGACCAAGGGCGTCTTGCGCGGGCGACCGCGGCGCGGGCGGGGCGCTTCCTCCCCGGCTTCCGGCGCAGGCGCGGCTTCGGCGGGGGTTCCCGCCTCGCCTTCGAACCCTATCTCCTGTCCGGGCGCATCGCCCTGCGGCGCGAAGCGGTCGCGGCGGTTGCGGTCGCGGCGATTGGCCCGGCCGTCATCCCGGCGCTCGCGATACTCGTCAGGGCGACGATCCTGCTCGCGCGGCGCGCGGTCCTGCACCGGAGCCTCGGCGCGGAAATCGTCGGTCGCGTCGTCGGAGCCGTCGAAATCGTCCGCATCGTCGTCATAATTGTCGTCGCGGGGGCGGAAGCGCTGCTGCTGCTCCTCCTGACGCGCGCGATTGTCGGCAAGGACGCGGAAATAATGGTCGGCGAACTGGAAATAATATTCGGCGTTCACCCGGTCGCCCGCCATCTGAGCGTCGCGCGCCATATTCTTGTATTTTTCAAGAAGCTGGGCCGCGTTTCCGCGCGAGCGGTTGTCGATGCGGTTGCCACTGTCGCCGCCACCTCGGTTGTTGCCGTTGGGGCGGCCATTATTATTATTCCGGCCCCGATTGCGGCGGCCGGCCTGCCGATTGTTGATCAAGACATGATCCTTGCGTTCGCTTTGTCAAAATTCACTGAAAACACCGTTCAGTCGCCATCCTCACGCATGGCCGACCCGATGGGGCCGGATACGGCTCCGCCATGGCATGACCGTCCCCGGCCATTACCCCGGCCGCCAGCGGCGCCTGCGCAGCGAGCGCCGTCATGACTTTAAGGAGCTTGGAAAACGGCCTTTTCCTTCAACGGCCTGGGCCAGCCATGTCACGAGAGGAACCGTCTCATCGCCAGATGTAGTGGCTTTCGCACCATAAACCAAGCCATTTTCGCGCATTCTTGCCCAAGGGCGCGCTTTTCATCCGGGCCGGGTGACGGCCAGACAGCGGTCGCGCTGCCCAAGATCCTGTCGCACCGCCACTTTCAGCCCCTGCCCGGCGAGGAGCGCGCTGACATCCGACGTCTGCCGGTGGCCGATCTCGATCGCGGCGAAACCGCCCGGCGCGATCAGGCGCTGTAGGTCGGGAACGATCCGGCGATAATCGTCCAGCCCGTCCCTCCCGGCAAAGAGAGCGGAGGGCGGATCGCGCAGCACGTCGCCGGAAAGCGGCTCGTCCGTCCCGATATAGGGCGGATTGACGAGGATCAGGTCGAACGGGCCTTCTACGCCCGCAGCCCAGTCGCCGAGGCGAAACGCCGCGCGGGACGCCAGCCCGAGCCGGGCGGCGTTCTCCTGCGCCACCGCCAGCGCGGCAGGCGAGGCATCCACGCCGATGCCGGTCGCCTGCGGCCATTCGGCGAGCGCCGCGAGCAGCAACGCGCCCGACCCGGTGCCAAGGTCGAGGACGGTCGCAGGCCCGCGCCCGCCGAAATGCGCGACCGCCGCCTCGATCAGCGTCTCGCTGTCCGGGCGCGGGATCAGCACATCGGGCGTGACGGCGAGAGTGATGGTCCAGAAATCGCGCGTGCCCACGATATGCGCGACCGGTTCGCCCGCGCAGCGACGCTCCACCAGCGCGGTAAAGGCCGCAGGGACATCCAGATCGCGCTGGCGCAGCAGCATGTCGGTGCGGGACAGGCCCAGCGCATGAGCCATCAGCAGTTCAGCGTCGAGGCGGGGCGTGTCGCTTGCGACAGCGATGTGGACAGTTGCGGCGCGGATCGCGTCGGCGACGCTCACCCCGCTCCGTCCAGTTGGGCGAGGCGCGCGGCCTCATCCTCCGCCACCAGCGCGTCGATCACTTCGGCAAGGCCCGGACCTTCGAGGATTTCGGGCAGGCGGTGCAGCGTCAGGTTGATGCGGTGATCGGTGACGCGGCCCTGCGGGAAATTATAGGTGCGGATGCGTTCGGACCGGTCGCCCGATCCGACCATCGCCTTGCGCGCGCCCGCCTGCTCGCTGTGCGTGCGTTCGCGTTCCGCTTCGTAGAGGCGGGCGCGGAGCACCTGCATCGCCTTCGCCTTGTTCTTGTGCTGGGACCGTTCGTCCTGCTGCGTCACCACGATGCCGGAGGGCAGGTGCGTGATGCGCACCGCCGAATCGGTGGTGTTGACATGCTGCCCGCCCGCGCCGGATGCGCGGTAGATGTCGATCTTGAGGTCGGCATCGGCGATCTGCACGTCAACTTCCTCCGGTTCGGGGAGGATCGCGACGGTGGCGGCGCTGGTGTGGATGCGCCCGCCGCTTTCGGTCACGGGCACGCGCTGGACGCGGTGAACGCCGCTCTCGAACTTCAGCTTGGCGAACACGCCGGTGCCGTTGATCGAAGCGACGACTTCCTTGAAGCCGCCCTGTTCGGACGCGTTGGCGGACAGAAGCTCGATCTTCCAGCCCTGCGCATCGGCATAGCGCTGATACATGCGGAAAAGGTCGCCCGCGAAGAGCGCGGCTTCGTCGCCCCCCGTCCCGGCGCGGATTTCGAGCATGGCGGGGCGGGCGTCAGCGGAATCGCGCGGCAGGAGTTGCAGCGCCAGCGCGCGCTCGGCAGCGGGAAGCTGGCTCTTCAGGAGTTGCATCTCCTCCTGCGCCATCTCGCGCATCAGGGGATCGGCTTCCTCGCCGCCGGTCATCGTTTCAAGCGCGGCAAGCTCCTGCCGCAACCGGCGCAGTTCGCGCGCGGCCGCCGCGACCGGCTCGATCTCGGCATATTCCTTGGACAGTTTGACGAACGCATCGGCGGGCAGATCGGCGCGCGTCATCGACGCCTGCACCTCATCCCGGCGCGCCTCGATCTGCGCGATGCGTTCGGCGGAGATGTGCATCAGCCGATAGACCGCGCCAATGCTTCGGCTTGCAGCGCCCGCTCGGTCCCGTCGCCGCGAGCGTTCAGATGAGCCTGTCCGTCGCGGTGCGAGATCGAAAGCAACACATGCGCGGCTATCTTCGCCGCTTTATCGAAGCGCTTCCGGGGAGAACCGGAGGCCACGATGTCGGCGGAGAAGCCGCCGTTCCTCAGCGTCTTAAGGGCGCGGATCGCCATGGCAGTGAGCGCATCATCCTCCAGCGCGATGATGACATCGAGCTTTTGACTAAAGTCGCCTTCCACCAGCATCGCCAGCCGCTCGATCCCCGCCGCCCAGCCGACTGCGGGCGTGCTCGGGCCGCCCAGATTCTCGATCAGCCCGTCATAGCGCCCGCCGCCCAGCACCGTTCCCTGCGCCCCAAGGCGGTCGGTCACGAATTCGAACGCGGTGTGGCGATAATAGTCGAGACCGCGCACCAGCCGGGCGTTGCGTTCCCACGCCACGCCCGCCGCGTCGAGGCCCGCCGTCACCTTCTCGAAGAAGCCGCGCGCCTCGTCCGTCAGATAGGCGTCGATGTCAGGCGCGCTGTCGGCCACCGGGCGGTCGCGCGGATCTTTGCTGTCCAGGATGCGCAGCGGGTTCTTCGCCAGCCGCTCGACGCTTTCTTCGGACAGGGCGCCGCGATGCGCCTCGAAATGCGCGATCAGCGCGGCGCGCCACGCTTCGCGGCTCGGCGCATCGCCCAGCGTGTTGAGCGTCAGGGTGACGCCGTCGCTCACGCCCAGTTCCTTGAGCAACTGGTCGGCCATCACCAGCAGTTCCACGTCCGCGCCCGGCTCGGCGGCGCCGATGATCTCGGCATCGAGCTGGTGGAACTGGCGGAACCGGCCCTTTTGCGGGCGTTCGTAGCGGAACAGCGGGCCGTGAGTCGCAACCTTCAGCGGCGCATATTGCTGCCAGCCTTCGGTGATGTAGGCGCGGCTGATGCCGGCCGTAAATTCGGGGCGCAGCGTGATGCTGTCGCCGCCGCGATCATCGAACGTATACATCTCCTTGGAGACGACATCGGTGCTTTCGCCGAGCGAGCGCGCGAACACCGCCGTCTGCTCGAACACGGGCACCTCGACACGCTGAAAGCCGTAGAGGCGGCGCACCCGGTCGAAGGTCGCGGCGACATGCGCGAACCTCTCCGCAAACGCATCTGCGGTGCCCCCCAGCATGTCCTGCGTGCCGCGCACCGGACGCGGCGTTTCTTGTCTTGCCATGGGGCAGCGCCTTTAGCGTCAAAGCACCCTTAAGGAAACGCGCTTTTTACGGGCGTCCATCGGGGGGTGGACAAGGGGCGGCCGCCCACGCCATGCTAAAGCCTATAAGGCGCCCCCGCCTCCATTTTCCTGTCGGAGATCCCCATGATCCGCAGCCTTGCTGCCGCTTTCTTCCTGTCCACCGCCATCGCCGCGCCGCTGCTGGCGCAGGATGCGATACGGTCCAGGCCCACCGCCCTGCCGGTCGATAACGCCGCACCTGCACCAAAGGACATGGCCTATCCCGGCGGCACCATCCGTCTGGAGGTGGACGCCAGCGACACGACCCAGCGCATCTTCCGCGTCAGGGAAACGATTCCCGTCGCGCAGTCCGGTCCCCTGGCGCTGCTGATGCCGCAATGGCTGCCGGGCAATCACGCGCCGCGCGGGCAGATCGAGAAACTGACCGGCCTCACCTTCACCGCCAACGGCCAGCCGGTAGCGTGGAAGCGCGATCCGCTGAATGTCTACGCCTTCCGGATCGACGTGCCGCAGGGCGCGACCGAGGTCGTCGCGCAGTTCCAGTTCCTCTCGGCGACCGCAGGCAATCAGGGCCGCGTCGTCGTCACGCCCAAGATGCTCAATATCCAGTGGGAAAGCGTCTCGCTCTATCCGGCCGGCTATTATACCCGGCAGATCCCGGTGCAGGCGACCGTCACCTATCCGGCGGGCTGGCAGGCGGCGACCGCGCTGCGCGGCACGCGGCAGGGCAATGCCGTCGCCTATGAAACGATCGACTATGAAGCGTTGCAGGATTCGCCGGTCTTCGCAGGCCGCTATTTCAAGCCGGTGGACCTTGGCCACAATGTGACGCTCAACATCGTGGCGGACGATGCGGATGAACTGGCCTTCAAGCCCGACCAGATCGCGAAGCACAAAAAGCTGGTCGATGAGGCGGGTGCGCTGTTCGGCGCATATCACTTCAACCATTATGACTTTCTGCTCGCCATCACCGACGAGATGGGCGGCATCGGCCTCGAACATCATCGCTCGTCCGAAAATCAGGTCGAGCCGGGCTATTTCAAGAAATGGGATGCGGGCGACGCGCTGCTCGACCGCAACCTGCTTCCCCACGAATTCACCCATAGCTGGGACGGCAAGTTCCGCCGCCCCGACCTGCTCTGGACACCCGACTTCAATGTGCCGATGCAGGACAATCTCCTCTGGGTCTACGAAGGGCAGACGCAGTTCTGGGGCTATGTGCTCGGCGCGCGGTCGGGGCTGTTCTCCAAGCAGGAGACGCTCGACGCCTATGCCCAGATCGCGGCGAAGCTCGACACGGCGGTCGGCCGCCAGTGGCGTCCGATGGAGGATACCACGCACGATCCCATCATCTCCGCCCGGCGGCCCAAGGGCTGGGTGAGTTGGCAGCGGTCGGAGGATTATTATAACGAAGGGCTGATGATCTGGCTGGAGGCCGACGCGATCATCGCCAAGGCGACGCGGGGCCGGAAGGGTCTGGACGATTTCGCCAAGGCCTTTTTCGGTATCAATCCGGGCGACTGGGGACAGGTCGTCTATAATCGCGGCGACGTCATCCGGACGCTGAACGGCATCGCGCCCTATGACTGGGCGGGCTTCTTCGACAAATATGTCGACCAGCCCACACGTGAGACGCCCAAGGGCGGATTCATCCTCGGCGGATATAATCTCGTCTACGGGGAGGAGCCGAACAGCATCACCAAGGCATCGGAAAGCGCGAACAAGGTCGTCGACCAGAGCTTCGGCATCGGCGCGGTCGTCAAGAATGACGGTGAGGTAGCGAGCGTCGTCTGGGACAGCGCAGCGTTCAGGGCAGGGCTGGCGACGGGTGCCAAGATCATCGCGGTCAATGGCGACGAATTTTCTGGCGATTCATGGAAAGCGGCGATCAGCGCCAAGTCACCCATCCAGATTATCCTCAAACAGGACAAATATTACCGCACATTGACGCTCGATTATTCGGGTGGCCTGCGCTATCCGCGCCTCGAAAAGACAGGAGGGGGCGAAGGCAGTCTCGACCGGCTGCTCAAGCCAAGGACATAATCGCTTTTAACGCAACAGGTAGGACAAGGGCGTTTTTCCATGAATATCGAACTGATTCCCGTCGGCGACGATCCGCCCAACAGCCTCAACGTCGTCATCGAAGTGCCGACCGGCGGCGAGCCGGTAAAATATGAGTTCGACAAGGCGTCGGGCGCACTGTTCGTGGACCGCATCCTGCACACGCCGATGCGCTATCCGGCAAATTATGGCTTCGTGCCGCACACGCTCTCGCCCGATGGCGATCCGCTCGATGCGCTGGTGATCGCGCGCTCGCCCTTCATCCCCGGCGCGGTCGTGGCCGCGCGCCCCATCGCGGTGCTCAATCTGGAAGACGAAGCGGGCGGCGATGAAAAGCTGGTCTGCGTGCCTGCCGACTCGGTCTTCCCCTATTATTCCAACGTGTCGGAAAAGGACGATCTGCCCGGCATCGTCATGGAGCAGATCGAACATTTCTTCACCCACTACAAAGATCTGGAGAAGAAGAAATGGGTCCGCGTCGGCACCTGGGGCGGGGCCGAGGATGCCAAGCGCATCACGATCGAGGCCATCGAACGCTATCAGGCGAACAAGAAGGCGGCGTAATCCGCTTTCTGTGACCGGATGAGAAGGCCGCGCGGACCTTGAGGGTTCGCGCGGCCTTTTCTGTTGTGTTCAGATCAGCCGGTCGGCCTCCAGCGCCATCGCCAGCGAATCGCGCATCCTTGGCATCCGCGCATGCAGGCGGGCGTCCGCCTCCGCCAGCCGCTCGACCGCGACCTCCAGCATCGGCTCGTCGAGCGTAAAGGGCAGGCGCAGGAAACGCTCGAACGCGCCGCCGACGCCGAATTTCGGCCCGGCCGCCACGCGCACGCCCATGCTCTCCGCCAGCGCCGCCAGCGCGGTCGCTTCGGCGCGCGGCAGTTCGGCCCAGAGCGAGAGGCCGCCCGCGGGCACATCGACCTGCCAGTGCGGCAGACGCTGCTCGATCAGGCGGACGAGATGGTCCCGCCGCGCGCGCAGGCTCTGCGCACGGTCGCCCAGCCCCACATCGGCGTCGATCAGATGCGCCGCTGCGATCTGCTCCACGACCGGGCTGGCCATGTCCGTCGTGGTGCGCAGGCGGCCCAGCGCCGCGACGGTCTGCGCATCGGCCCGAACCCAGCCGACGCGAAGGCCGCCCCAGAAGATCTTGCTCGCCGACCCTATCGAAATGACCTGCCGTCCCGCCGGATCGTGGATCGCGACAGGGGGCGGGGGCGCCGAATCGAGACCCATCGCCACCATCGTTTCGTCGATGACGAGCGGCGTGTGGGTCCGGGTCGCGGCGGCGACCAGCGCGCGGCGCGTGGCCGGGTCCATGCTGCGCCCGGTCGGATTATGGAAATCCGCGATCACATAGGCGAAGCGCGGGCTGGTCTGGCGGAACGCCGCTTCCATCGCGTCCACGTCCCAGCCGATGCGGGGCAGGCCCACTGGAACCGGCACGACATGGTTCCGCTGCAACGCCTGAATCGCATTGTGATAGGTCGGATGGTCGATGACGACGCGGTCGCCTGGCCCGGCCAGCCATTTGAGGATCAGCGAAAAGCCCTGCTGCGCGCCGTTCGTCACCATGATCTGATCGGGCGAGGTCGGACAGCCGCGCCGCTCATAATGGGCCGCGATGGAACGGCGCAGCACCGCGAGGCCCAGCGCGTCATAGCCCAGATCGCCGAGATAGGCGGGCAGTGCCTCGACCGCATGGGCATAGGCGCGCGCAACGCCGGGCGCGGCGGGCAGGGCGGCATGGGTCCAGTTGAGGATGTTGCCCCCCGGCGCCATGTCGATGTCGATGGCTGGCGGCGCGACGCCGCCCGCCGGCAGCCGCGTGACGCTGCCCGATCCCTGACGGCTTTCGAGGAAGCCCTCGTCGCGCAGCCGGTCGAAGGCGGCGGCCACCGTGGTGCGCGAAAGGCCCAGGGCTGCGGCCAGTTCCCGCTCGCCGGGCAGCCGGACATTGAGGCCTACGCGCCCGTCGAGCACCAGCATCCGCAGCGCCTGCGCGAGCTGGCGATAGGCAGGCTCCGCGCTGTCATGCGCGCGCCATGCACCCAGCAGGCGGAGAAGGGATGGGGGACGTAGCAGCGAAGTGGACATCGGACTGGCTCCTGCCATCAGGCTTTCGCGCGTCCACTTAGCGGAAAATGGCTTTTGAGGAAAAGGCCAGTTGCGCACAACCAGCCTGATCGCTTCATCCCGCGATCAGCCGCACATAGGCGCTCGACACCCAGCCGCTGGGGCAGGGGCCGTCATAGGGCTGACGGCGATCCACGGGCGAGGACACACCGCAATCGGGCGCTTCCGTGGCATTGCCCTCCGCCGGGGCCGGCTGGACGACGACGCCGAGCCATTTCTGGTCGAGACTGCGGGTGCAGATCCAGGCCCGCTGCCCTTCGCCAAGCCGCGCCAGTTCCTTCGCATCGGCGAAGGGAGCCGCCCGCAGGCTGAGGCCGTTCCCGCCCGCGCGCGCCACCTGCCCCAGTGCGCCGCAGGCATCGAGCCGGGGACCGTCCTCCCCGATCGTCACCGGGCGCGCGACGGGCGCGTCCATCCGGCTTTCGGGCACCTCCTCGCGCGGCGCGCCGGCGAGCGAGCTGTTGGGCAGTTCCTCATAAATGTCATTGCTCCGGGAACAGGCCGACAGCAGCAGGATCGGGATCAGAAGCGCGCGCATTGCATGGTCATAGACCGCCCCGGCCCACGCCGGAAGATGCCATGTTTCGCTTTAGTTTCGTGGGGCTTTTCCCTATATGCTCGTCCATGAGCGAAGAACCCGTGAACACCCCCAACAGCAACGATTATGGCGCGGACAGCATCAAGGTGCTGAAAGGTCTGGACGCCGTGCGCAAGCGGCCCGGCATGTATATCGGCGACACCGACGATGGCAGCGGCCTGCATCACATGGTGTTCGAGGTCAGCGACAACGCCATCGACGAGGCGCTGGCCGGGCATTGCGACCGGATCGTCATCACGCTCAACCCCGATGGGTCGGTCAGCGTAGAGGATAATGGCCGCGGCATTCCGACCGGCATCCACAAGGAAGAGGGCGTATCGGCGGCCGAGGTCATCATGACCCAGCTCCACGCGGGCGGGAAATTCGAAAACACGTCCGACGACAATGCCTACAAAGTGTCGGGCGGCCTGCACGGCGTCGGCGTCTCCGTCGTCAACGCCCTGTCCGAATGGTTGGACCTCAATATCTGGCGGGACGGCAAGGAACATTATATGCGCTTCGCCTATGGCGATGCGACCGCGCCGCTCAAGGTGATCGGCGACGCGCCGGAAGGCAAGAAGGGCACGCGCGTGACCTTCCTCGCCTCGACCGAGAAAGTGCCCGGCGACGGCGGCACCTTCAAGAACCAGACCGACTATGACTTCGACAAGCTGGAACATCGCTATCGCGAGCTGGCTTTCCTCAACAGCGGCGTGCGCCTGTTCCTGGTCGATGCGCGGCATGAGGAGAAGAAGGAAGTCGAACTGTTCTACGAAGGCGGGATCGCGGCCTTCGTCAAATATCTCGACCGCAACAAGAATGCGCTGATGCCCGATCCCATCGCGATCGCGGGCACGCGCGACGATGTGACCATCGACGTCGCGCTGGAATGGAACGACAGCTATTATGAAAATGTGCTGTGTTTCACGAACAACATCCCGCAGCGCGATGGCGGCACGCATCTCGCCGCCTTCCGCGCCGCGCTGACCCGCACGCTCAACAATTATGCGGAGAAGTCGGGCGCGCTGAAGAAGGAGAAGGTCTCTCTCACCGGCGAGGATATGCGCGAGGGGCTGACCGCCATTGTGTCGGTAAAGCTGCCCGATCCCAAATTCTCGTCGCAGACCAAGGACAAGCTGGTTTCATCCGAAGTGCGCCAGCCGCTCGAAAGCCTGATGGCGGACAAGATGGCGGAATGGCTGGAGGAGAATCCGGCGCACGGGAAGATGATCGTGCAGAAGGTGATCGACGCCGCCGCTGCACGCGAAGCCGCCAAGAAGGCGCGCGAACTCACCCGGCGCAAGGGCGCGATGGACATCGCCTCGCTGCCGGGCAAGCTCGCCGACTGTCAGGAGCGCGATCCCGCAAAGTCCGAACTCTTCCTTGTCGAGGGCGATTCGGCGGGCGGATCGGCCAAGCAGGGGCGCAACCGCCACAATCAGGCGATCCTGCCGCTGAAAGGCAAGATCCTCAACGTCGAACGCGCCCGGTTCGACCGGATGCTGTCCTCCAAGGAAGTCGGCACGCTCATCCAGGCGATGGGCACGGGCATCCGCGACGACTTCAATCTGGAAAAGCTGCGCTACCACAAGATCGTCATCATGACCGACGCGGACGTGGACGGCGCCCATATCCGCACGCTGCTGCTGACCTTCTTCTACCGCCAGATGCCGCAGATCATCGAGGCCGGGCATCTCTACATCGCGCAGCCGCCGCTCTACAAGGCGACACGGGGCCGGTCCGAGGTGTATCTCAAGAATGAGGCGGCGCTGGAGCAGTATCTGGTCGACAATGGCGTCGACACGATGGTGCTGGAAACGGGCGGCGGGGCGCGCAGCGGCGATGACCTGCGCCACCTGATCGAACATAGCCGCCGGATGCGCGCGGTGATGCGCTATGTGCCGCGCCGCTACAACCCGCAGATCATCGAGGCGCTGAGCCTCAACGGCGCTCTCGATCCCGAACTGTCGCAGGACGCGCAGGCGGAGCGGCTGGCGGCGACCGTCGCATGGATGGACGCGCAGGATGCCGAAGGCCGCTGGTCGGGTCGCATCGCCGAAGAGGGCGGCTTCCATTTCGAGCGGCTGTGGCGCGGCGTCACCGACCATCATGTGATCGAGGGCGGGTTCATCGGTTCCGCCGAAGCGCGCAAGCTGCACAGCATCGCCAGCGAGGAAGCGGCAAGCTACGCCAGCACGGGAAGGCTCGTCTCTGCCAAGGCGGCGGCGGCAGCCGGAGAGGCGGGCGAGGACGAGCTGCCGATCCCCACCAAGGGCGTGACGATCACCTCGCCCACCGCCCTTCTCGACGCGATCCTCGCCTCGGGCCGCAAGGGTCTGGCCATTCAGCGCTACAAGGGGCTGGGAGAGATGAATGCGGAGCAGTTGTGGGAAACCACGCTTGATCCCGACAATCGTTCGATGCTGCGCGTCGAAGTGGAGCAGGCGGATATTGCCGATGAAATCTTCAGCCAGCTTATGGGCGATGTGGTCGAATCGCGGCGGGAGTTCATTCAGGACAATGCGCTGAACGTCGCCAATCTGGACGTCTAGGCCGTGGAGCGCGTCCGTTGCCGCTGGGCCGGAAGCGACCCGCTTTACTGCGCCTATCATGACGCGGAATGGGGCGTCCCGGAGCATGATTCGCGCATGCTGTGGGAAATGCTGATGCTGGAAGGCTTTCAGGCCGGGCTGTCGTGGATCACGATCCTGCGCAAGCGCGAGGCGTTCCGTGCGGCTTTCGCCGGATTCGACCCGGACAGGGTGGCGACTTATGGCCCGGAGGATGTCGAGCGGCTGATGGGCGATCCGGGCATCGTGCGCGCACGGGCGAAAATCGAGGCCACGATTGCGGGCGCCCGCATCTTCTGCGCCATGCGGGAGGCGGGGAAGGATTTCAGCGCCTATGTCTGGTCCTTCGTCGATGGGAAGCCGATTGAAGGCGACGGCATCCACGTTCCGGCGCAGACAGACCTGTCAGCCGCCATTTCGAAAGATCTCAAGAAGCGCGGTTTCAAGTTCGTCGGGCCGACCATCGTCTATGCGTGGATGCAGGCAATCGGCATGGTCAACGATCACGCAGCGGACTGCTTCCGCCGGACGGAGCTTCAAAGGTGAGGCGCGCGGCGTTCGTCGCCCTGTGCCTTTCGGCCTGCGGCGGAGAATCGCCGCTCCCCACGACGAATGCAACCGCGCCGGGGGCGGGCAAGGCGATCAAAGCGCCGATCGCTGCCGCGCCCTCACCCGCCGTCGCAACGCAACCGCCCCGTCCGACGCCTCCACCACTCGCCAGGTCACCGGTTTCACGTGAAACGCCAGAATCGCAACGGCCAACCCCGAACTATCGCGCCATCGGGACCGAACCCTTCTGGGCCGTCACCGTTCGGGGCGATACGCTGATTCTGGAGCGGCCCGGTCAACCCGCGCGCCGCTATCGGGTCGCGCTCGACGATGACGGACGCGCCCTTCGCTATGTCGGAGATGGCATGACGATGACCGTGACGGAAGGACCGTGCAGCGACGGCATGAGCGACAGCATCTGGTCGGATCGCGCGCAGATCGCCTTCGCGGACGGAGCGCTCAAGGGTTGCGGCGGAGAGCGGGTCGATCCCGACGCCGCGCCTTAATCGGCGCGCATCGCTTCGTTCACCAGCGCTTCGGCCTCCATCAGCAATGCGTCCTCCGCCGCGCTCTGCGCCACCTGCTCTCGCCCGATCAGGATCAGCACCGGCACCGCCAGCGGACTGACCCGGTCGAGCGTCACATGCAGCATCGTGTTCGCCGCCCGGTCGATCAGGTCGCCCAGCCGCCCCACATCGGTCATGCGCGCGCGCGCGTCGGCCCATGCGGCCTTCAGCAGCAGATGATCGGGCTGATATTTGCGCAGCACATCGTAGATGAGGTCGGTCGAAAACGTCACCTGCCGCCCCGTCTTGCGCTTGCCCGGATGCTGCCGTTCGATCAGGCCGGAGATTACCGCCACGTCGCGAAAGGCGCGCTTCAACAGGCTGGACTGCTCTACCCAGTCGATGAACTCATGGTCGAGGATGTCGGCGGAAAACAGGCTTTGGGGATCGGTGACGGGCTTCAGCCCATAGACCGCCAGCGCATAGTCGTTGGACACGAAGCCCAGCGGCATCAGACCCTGGCTCTCCATGCGGCGGGTCAGCAGCATGCCCAGCGACTGATGCGCGTTCCATCCTTCGAAACTGTAACAGACCAGATAATGCCGCCCCTCGTGCGGAAATGTCTCGATCAGGAGCTGGCCGGGCTGGGGCAGGGCGGAACGGAGCTTCTGCATCTCCAGCCATTCGCGCACATCCTGCGGGAAGCGGTGCCATTCATCCGGTTCGGCGAGGAAATGACGGACCCGGTCGGCCAGCCGCGTCGACATCGCCATGCGCGTGCCGCCCCAGCTAGGGATGCGCGCCTGCTTCGACGTCGCACGCACGAGAAGGTCGGTGGTGTCCATCCGCACCACCTCCAGCGCCGCGCCCGAGAAAAAGAAGCTGTCGCCGGGGCGCAACTGCGACGCGAAGCCTTCCTCCACCGTGCCGAGCTTCCGCCCATTGGCGAAACGGACATTGAGCACGGGCTGATCGACGATGATGCCGGCGTTGAGCCGGTGCTGCTGAACGAATCGCGGGTGGGACACGCGCCAGGTGCCATCCCCCTCCTGCGTCAGCCGCTTGAACCGGTCATAGGCGCGCAGGGCATAGCCGCCGCCCTCGATGAAGTGCAGCACATGGTCGAAGGCTTCGTCGGTGAGCGCGCTGTAGGGCGTCGCTGAACGAACCTCCGCCAGCAGCGCCTCCGCGCGAAAGGGACCGGCGCAGGCAAGGCCCATGACATGCTGCGCCAGCACGTCGAGACTGCCGGGCCGGAAGTCATCGGCATCGCGCTCCCCCGCCTCGACCGCATCGAGCGCCGCACGGGCCTCCAGATATTCGAAGCGGTTGCCGGGAATCAGGATCGCCTCGCTCGCCTGATCGAGCCGGTGATTGGCGCGGCCGATGCGCTGGAGCAGGCGGGAACTGCCCTTGGGCGCGCCCATCTGGATCACACAATCCACATTGCCCCAGTCGACACCCAGATCGAGCGACGCCGTTGCAACCAGCGCGCGCAGCCTGCCCGCCGCCATGGCCGATTCAACCTTGCGCCGTGCCTCGATGGACAGGCTGCCATGGTGGATGGCGATAGGCAGATTATTCTCGTTCGCCTGCCACAGTTCCTGAAAGATGAGTTCGGCCAGCCCCCGCGTGTTGCAGAAGACGAGCGTGGTGCGCCGCGCCTCGATTTCCGCCATGACCTGCGCCGCGGCATATTTGCCCGAATGGCCGGACCATGGCACGCGGCCTTCGGGGATGAGGATGGTGACATTCGGGTCCGCGCCGTCTTCGCCCATCACCGGAGTCACGCGGTCGATGTCGCCATCGGGGGCCAGCCACGCGCGATAGGCGTCCACATCGGCGACCGTCGCCGACAGCGCCACGCGGCGCAGATCCGGATTGATCGCCTGCAATCGCGCCATCGACAGGCTGAGCAGGTCACCCCGCTTCTGCGTGGCAAAGGCATGGACCTCATCGACAATCACTGTCTTCAGCCGCTCGAACAGCAGCGCTGCGTCGGGATAGCTGAGCAGCAGCGACAGCGACTCCGGGGTCGTCAGCAGGATGTGCGGCGGCCGGACGCGCTGGCGCGCCTTGCGGTCGGACGGCGTGTCGCCCGTGCGCGTTTCGACCTGGATGGGCAGGCCCATTTCCTCGATGGGCGTCAGCAGGTTGCGCCGCACGTCCACGGCGAGCGCCTTGAGCGGCGACACATAAAGCGTGTGCAGTCCTTCGGCAGGATCGTCGATAAGGTCGGTCAGGGTCGGCAAAAATCCCGCCAGCGTCTTGCCCGCTCCGGTCGCCGCGACCAGCAGCGCATGCTCGCCGCGACCGGCTGCCTCCAGCATGGCGATCTGGTGCCGCCGTGGCTTCCATCCCCGGCTCTCGAACCAGCTTTGCACAATCGGGGGGAGAGCCGTCATAGACCGCATGTAGGGTGCGGGCAGGGCAGCGCAAAGATCATCGGCGGTCGTGCAACATAGATGCCGTCCGGCGAAATATTATGTCTCACCCCTCTGGCATCGATCCGGCCGCCTGCGTTACACTCCGCCTATAGGAGCGGCGCATCAGACGCCGCGAACCCGGATGCAGGAGAATCACATGACTGGCGAAACCGAAGCCGATCTGACCGGCGTCGAGCCGACCCACAACCGCCGCCGCCCCAAGGCTCCAATTATGGAAATCGAAGGCCGCAGGCTGAAGCCCGCGACGCTGATGATGGGCCATGGCTATGATCCCACGCTGTCGGAAGGGTCGCTCAAGCCGCCGATCTTCCTCACCTCTACTTTCGCTTTCGAGAGCGCGGCGGCGGGCAAGCGCCATTTCGAAGGCGTTACGGGCATCCGTCCCGGCGGTGCCGAAGGACTGGTCTATTCGCGCTTCAACGGTCCCAATCAGGAAATCTGCGAGGATCGCCTGTCCGTTTGGGAAGAGGCGGAGGACGCGCTGCTCTTTTCCAGCGGCATGTCCGCCATCGCCACCACCCTGCTGGCGCTGGTGCAGCCGGGCGACGTGATCGTCCATTCCGCTCCCCTCTATGCGGCGACCGAATCGCTGATCGGCCGCATCCTCGGCAAGTTCGGGGTGCAGTGGCTCGATTTTCCGGCCGGCGCGACGGAAGAGGACATCGGCGCAGTCATCGAAAAGGCCAGGGGACTGGGGCGCGTGGCGCTCATCTATCTGGAAAGCCCCGCCAATCCCACCAACGTGCTCGTTGATCTTGAGGCCGTTGTTGCGCGGCGCGACTCGCTGTTCGACGGCGATACCCATGTCCCGCCTATCGCCATCGACAACACTTTTCTGGGGCCGCTTTGGCACAGGCCGCTCGCGCACGGCGCCGATCTCGTCATCTACAGCCTCACCAAATATGCGGGCGGGCACAGCGATCTGGTGGCGGGCGGGGTGCTCGGCAGCAACGCGCTCATCAATGCGATCCGGCTGATGCGGAATACCATCGGCACGATCCTCGACCCGCACAGCGCATGGATGCTGCTGCGCAGCCTCGAAACGCTGGAGCTGCGGATGAGCCGCGCGGGGGAGAATGCGGCGAAGGTCTGCGCCTGGCTCAAGGACCAGCCTCAGGTGGAGAAGGTGGTGTATCTGGGCTTCCCGGAAACGGAGCGGCAGGCGGACATCTATCGTCGCCATTGCACCGGCGCGGGATCGACCTTCTCGCTTTACCTCAAGGGCGGCGAGGCGGAAGCCTTCGCCTTCCTCGACGCCCTCAAGATCGCGAAGCTGGCGGTCAGTCTGGGCGGAACCGAAACGCTGGCGAGCCATCCGGCCGCCATGACGCATCTGTCGGTTCCGGCCGAGCGCAAGAAAGCGCTCGCCATCGGCGACAATATGGTGCGGATTTCCATCGGATGCGAGGATGCCGACGATCTGATCGCCGACTTCGCGCAGGCATTGCGGCAGGTGGGCTGAAGCGATGGCGAAACCCGTTGTGCTGGTGGGCCAGCCCTTGCTGGCCCCCATAGTGCCGCTGTTGCGCTCCGCCTATGACGTCATGGCGCTGTGGGAACAGCCCGATGACGACGTGCTGGCGCGGGTCGATGCGGTCGTCTGGGCGGGCGAATTTCCGCTTGAACGGGCGCTGCTCGACCGCATGCCCGCCCTGCGCCTCATTGCCTGCTTCACCGTGGGCTATGATGGCGTCGATCTCGCCCTTGCGAGGGAGCGCGGCATCATGGTCGCGCATGGCGGCAGCGCCAATGCGGAGGATGTGGCGGACCATGCCATCGGCCTCATGATCGCGTACCGGCGCTGGATCGTCGAAGGCGATCGCCAGTTGCGCGCGGGCCAATGGACGATCGAGGCGAAGACGCGCACGCATTCCATGCGCAGCGCGCGGCTCGGCATCGTGGGCATGGGTTCGATCGGCGTCGCGGTCGCGGAGCGGGCGCAGACCATGAAGATGGCCGTGCGCTGGTGGGCGCCCCACGAAAAACCGGGGCTGGTCTGGCCCCGCGCCGACAGCCTGATCGCACTGGCGAAGGAAAGCGACGTCATGGTGATCGCGGCGCGGGCGGATGAGAGCAATCGCGGCTTCATCGACGCCGCCGTGCTCGATGCGCTCGGCCCGCAGGGGCTTTTGGTCAATGTCGCGCGCGGGCAACTGGTGGATGAAGCTGCACTGATCGCGGCGCTCAGGGCGGGCAGGCTGGGCGGCGCGGCACTCGATGTCTTCGATCCGGAACCCACCGATCCGGGCCGCTGGCGCGATGTGCCCAATGTGGTGCTGACGCCGCATACGGGCGGTGCCACGCATGAAGCGGTGGCGCAGATGGCGGACACCATGATGGGCAATCTGGCGGCGCATTTCGCGGGCCAGAAGCTGCCGTCCCCCGTGCCGGAAATGGCCTGATGCCGGGGACGATGACGGCGCTCTCTCCCTGTCAGGAGAGAGCGGTCATGCTATCAGAATTTGAAGATGGTGCCGAGATAGACGGCCTGGCTGTCCTGCCGCTCGTCGGTCATCGGCGCGAGGCGGCCCGCAACGCTGTTGTTGTAGCGCACACCCGCCGTCACGTTGAGATTGCGGGTCAGCGAATAGGAGCTGGCCAGATCGAGCGAATAATCCTTGTCCGCCGACGGATTGCGAACGGTCGGGGCAGCGCCCGGCTCACGCCGCGTTTCCAGCAGCACCTTGGTGCTGAAACGGTCCTTCTTGCCGTCTTCCAGCGCGAAATTCTTCGCGCTCGCCAGCGTTTCGACCGGCACCGGATCGAGCGCCTTGCGGCCCATGCTGTCGGGCAGGGCGAACTTGCGCCAGTTATGGCCCCCGCCGTTCAGGCTGAAGGCGAAAGGCTTGATGTCCAGTTGCGCCAGCGGCCGGTTCACGGTCCGGTCCTCGCTGGCGCGCACCATCACGGTGATCGAGCGCTGCCCGCTCAGCGATCCGCTGGTCGGCGTGAAACGAAAGCCGTCATTACCCGCGCGCGCAGCGATGCGCGCATAAGCAGCGGCAAGGCGGGGATCGCGGATCGTGGGCGTGAAGGAGGAAATGCTGCCGAGCGCGCCGAGCGAAACGGCTTCGCCGCGTGTGCGGACAAGGTCGGTTGCCGCGCCGAATGCGGGAGACAGCATGAATCCGGCCACGGCGATTGCCGCTCCCGTTCCTGCCAGATGTCCCCGTTTCAGCCGCATGTTACCGAATCCGTCCCCGCTCACACATATCTCATAACGCACTACACCCACAAAGCCGCCAATGACTAGTGCCTCCAACGCCTTTTTTGTCAGGCTGTTGCATGGAACACACAACCCCGCGGCGTGGCCAGCGCGCCCCTGTCGCGCCTCCCGTGCTGCGCCCCCTTGCTCCTCCCCGCACGCCCACTATAGAAGCGGGCAGTTTTTCGTCTTTTCAAGCTAGGACATGCCTGATGGTCCGCCGCCCTTCCAATGCCCTTTCCACCGGCCTGCTGCTGGCCGCGCTCCTGCCGCTTGGCGCGTGCGGCGGCGGATCGAAGGATCGCCCGAAGGCGGATCTCGCCGCGTCGAAGGTGACGACGATCGGCGTCAACGCCTATCTGTGGCGCGCGGCGCTCGACACCCTGTCCTTCATGCCGATGGTGCAGACCGATTCGAACGGCGGCGTCATCGTCACCGACTGGTATGCCAATCCCAACTCGCCGGGTGAACGGATGAAGCTGACCGTGTCGATCCTCGATCAGGATCTGCGCGCCGACGCGGTGCGCGTGGCCGCCAGCCGTCAGGTGAACCAGAACGGCCAGTGGATCGACGCCCCGGTTCAGGCGGCGACGACGCAGAAGCTGGAGGAAATCATCCTCACCAAGGCGCGCGATCTGCGCCGCTCGGCCATCGCGGGCTGATTCCCGCCCCGGCGGAAGGCGCAGGCGCTTTTCGCGACCGACATGATCCGGGGCCGGGCTTTGCGACAAGGCCCGGCCCGTTCGTATTTTGACAAGGACGATACATGCAGAGGCGCTTCAACCCGCTGGAGGCGGACGCCCGCTGGCAGGCGGTCTGGGACGAACGGCAGAGCTTCCGGGCGGACGACGGGTCGCCCAAGCCCCGCTCCTATGTGCTGGAGATGTTCCCCTACCCGTCCGGGCGCATCCATATCGGCCATGTCCGCAACTATTCGATGGGCGATGTGCTGGCCCGATTCCGCCGGATGACGGGGCATGAAGTGCTTCACCCGATGGGCTGGGACGCGTTCGGGATGCCGGCGGAAAACGCCGCGATGGAAAAGAAGGTGCATCCCGGCGAATGGACGCGGTCCAACATCACCAACATGCGCGCGCAGTTGAAGAAACTGGGTTTCGCGATCGACTGGAGCCGCGAACTCGCGACCTGCGAGCCGGACTATTACGGCCACGAACAGGCGCTGTTCCTCGACATGCTGGAAGCAGGCCTCGTCTATCGCAAGGAGAGCGCGGTCAACTGGGACCCGGTCGACATGACCGTGCTGGCGAACGAACAGGTGATCGACGGTCGCGGCTGGCGCTCCGGCGCGCTGGTGGAAAAGCGCAAGCTTTCCCAGTGGTTCCTCAAGATCACCCAGTTCGCCGACGACCTGCTGGAGGGGCTGAAATCGCTCGACCAGTGGCCCGACAAGGTGCGGACCATGCAGGAAAACTGGATCGGCAAGTCGGTCGGGCTTCAGTTCCGCTTCGACTTCGCGCCGTTCCCGGAGCGCGAGGCGCTGGAGGGACTGGACGCGGGCGCGGGGATCGAGGTCTATTCAACCCGCCCCGACACCATCTTCGGCGCGAGCTTCGTTGCCATCGCGGCCGATCATCCGGTGGCGCAGGCGGTGGCGGCGAACGATGCGGACGCCGCCGCGTTCGTCGAAAAGTGCAAGGAAGGCGGCACCACAGCGGCGGAACTGGAAACGGCGGAAAAGCTCGGCTTCGACACCGGGCTTTCGGTCACGCATCCCTTCGATCCCGAATGGCAGTTGCCCGTCTTCATCGCCAATTTCGTGCTGATGGATTATGGCACGGGCGCTGTCATGGGCGTACCCGCGCACGACCAGCGCGACCTCGACTTCGCGCGCAAATATATGCTGCCCGCCGAACGCGTGGTCGCCGCAGAGGGTGAAGCGGACAGGCCCATCCATGACGAGGCCTATACCGGCCCCGGCAAACTGGTGAACAGCCGCTTCCTCGACGGCATGAGCGTGGAAGAAGCCAAGGCCGCCGTCATCGCGCGAGCCGAATCCGAAGGCTGGGGGCAGGGCAAGACCGTGTTTCGCCTGCGCGACTGGGGCGTGTCGCGCCAGCGTTACTGGGGCACGCCGATCCCGGTCATCCATTGCGAGGACTGCGGCGTGGTGCCGGTGCCCAAGGCGCAGCTTCCGGTGGTGCTGCCCGAGGACGTCAGCTTCGACATTCCCGGCAACCCGCTGGACCGGCATCCGACCTGGAAGCATGTCGACTGCCCGCAATGCGGCAAGCCCGCGCGGCGGGAGACCGATACGCTCGACACCTTCGCCGATTCGAGCTGGTATTTCATCCGCTTCGCCAGCCAGCCGGACGACAGGCCGTTCGACCGGGCGACGGTCGAGCAATGGCTGCCGGTCGGGCAGTATATCGGCGGCGTGGAACATGCGATCCTGCACCTGCTCTACGCGCGTTTCTGGACGCGCGCGCTCCGGCATATGGGGCAACTGGGCTTTGCCGAGCCGTTCACGGGCCTCTTCACGCAGGGCATGGTGACGCATGAGACCTACAGGGCCGGGGACGGAAGCTGGCTGTCACCCGGCGAGGTGAAGAAGTCGGGCGACGATTACACCCATATCGAAAGCGGCGCACCGGTCACGGTCGGCCGCGTCGAGAAAATGTCCAAGTCCAAGAAGAATGTCGTCGATCCCGACGATATCATCGCCCAATATGGCGCGGACGCGGTGCGCTGGTTCATGCTGTCCGACAGCCCGCCCGAGCGAGACCTGCCGTGGACCGAAAGCGGCATCGAGGGGAGCTGGCGCTTCGTCAACCGCGTCTGGCGGCTGTTCGGGGAAGCCGACGCGGGCGCGGAAGGTCAGGACAAGGCGCTCGACCGCAAGCTGCACCAGACCATCGACGGCGTGGCGAAAGACATCGAGGCGCTGGGCTTCAACAAGGCCGTCGCCAAGATCTACGAACTGGTGAACGCCATCGAAAAGGCGCAGCCTTCGGCCAGCCGCACCGCCGCGATCCGCGCGCTCGCTTTGCTGGTCGCGCCGATGACGCCGCATCTGGCCGAGGAAGGTTGGGCGGAGATGGGCGGCGAGGGGCTGATCGCCGAAGCAGCATGGCCCGCCGTCGATCCCGCCCTGCTGGTCGAGGATGAAGTCACCATCGCCTGTCAGGTGATGGGCAAGCTGCGCGACACCATCACCGTGCCCAAGGGAACGGCGAAGGAAGAGCTTGAAAAGCTGGCGATGGCCGCACCCAATGTCGCGCGCATCCTCGATGGCGCGACGCCGAAGAAAGTGATCGTCGTGCCGGACCGTCTGGTCAATCTGGTCATTTGATATAGGACTGGCGTCATGAAGCGCATCCTTCCCCTGCTCGTCCTGCCGATGATCCTCACCGCCTGCGGCCTTCGCCCGGTCTATGGCGGCGGGGGTCAGGGTCCGGTGGCGCAGGCGCTCGGCAATGTCGAGGTTGCGCCGATTCAGGGGAAGGGCGGCTGGCTGGTGCGCAATGCGCTCCACGACCGGCTGGCGGCGATGCAGGGCGGCAGCGGCCCGCGCTACCGGCTGGTGGTGAAGCTGGACGACGACATCAGCGGCTTCGGCCTGCGCGCCGACGCCGCCATCACGCGCGAGCGGCGGACGCTGCGCGCGCGCTACCAGCTTATCGACGAAGCGACGGGCGCTCAGGTGCTGGACGACACCGCCGGGTCGGACGCGGGCATCGACGTGACCTCCAGCGAATATGCGACCATCGCAGCGGAGGACACGGCGCTCGAACGCCTGTCTCAGACGGTGGCGGACCAGATCGTGACCCGGCTCGCGCTTTTTTCGCGCCGAGCCGGGCAGTGAAAGCCAATCGCGGGCAGATCGAGCGCGCGCTCGACGCCCCGCCGCCCGACATCCGCTTCTTCTTGCTTTACGGCCCTGACGAAGCGGGCAGCGCCGCCATTGCCAAGAGGCTGGAGCGCGCCATGGGACCGCAGGCCGAGCGCGTCGATCTCGACGGGGCAACGCTGAAGGACGACCCTGCCCGGCTGGCCGACGAGGCCGCCTCCTTTTCCATGTTCGGCGACAAACGCTGGGTGCGGGTCAGCAGCATGGGCGACGAATCCGCCCCCGCGCTGGCCGCGCTGCTGGAGGCGGAAGCGGCGGGGAATCCGGTTATCGCCGTCACCGGCGCGCTCAAGCCCACGTCGAAGCTGCTGAAGCTCGCGCTCGACCACAAGGGCGCGATGGCCTGCATCTCCTACCAGCCCGACGCGCGGGAAGCGGAGCAGATCGCCATCGGCATCGCGCGGGAAGGGGGGCTGCGCCTGTCTACCGAACTGGCGCGCCGCATCGTGGACCTTGCCAATGGCGACCGCGCGCTGATGGCGGGCGAGGTCGAAAAGCTGATCCTCTACCTCGACGCCGTGCCCGATCGCCCGCGCGAAGCGACGGCAGAAGCGCTCGACGCGCTCTCCGCCGACAATCCGGACACGGAGATCGGCCCGCTGGTGAACGCTGTGCTCGGCGGCGACATGAAGGCGATGCACAAGGAAATGCTGCGCCTGACCGAAACCGGCGCGGCGATGGCGTCGGTGATCCGGCCGCTGCTGACCCGCGCGATGCTGATCGCCAATATCCGCGCCGATTTCGACGAAAGCGGGCGGCTGGAGACGGCGGTCGAATCGGCAGGCAAGGCGGTGTTCTGGAAGGAGAAGGGCACCGTATCGCGGCAGGTGCGCATCTGGGACGCGCCGGGCGCCGCGCGAGTGATCCAGCGCCTGCTGGAAGCCGAACGCGCCAGCCGGGGCGGGCGCGGGGCGGGCGACCTCATGGTCCGGCACGAACTGCTCGCCATCGCCCGGCAGGCAGCGAGGGAGCGGGCTTGATCGTTCCTTCGCACGGCACCATATTGCCGCGCATGGACAAGATGACCCTTTCCGAAGCCGAATGGCGCGACCGCCTCTCTCCCGAACAATATCATGTGCTGCGCGAAGCGGGCACGGAACGCGCCTTCACCGGCAAATATAACGGGAATAAGGCGGACGGCGTCTATTATTGCGCGGGCTGCGGCGCGGAACTGTTCGACGCGGACGAAAAATATGACAGCGGATCGGGCTGGCCCAGCTTCACCGCTCCCGTGGACATCGACGCGGTGGAGGAAATCCGCGACAGCAGCCATGGAATGATCCGCACCGAGGTGCGCTGCGCCAAATGCGAGGGGCATCTGGGCCATGTTTTTCCCGACGGTCCGGGCGTCAATGGCCTGCGCTACTGCATGAACAGCGCCAGCCTCGACTTCAAGCCGCGCGACGAGACCGCCTGAACCGGGATCGTTCAGCCTGCATAAAGCGCCATGGCGCATGAAGACGCCCGGCGCGACTTTCGCCCGCCGCGTGATTTGCGCTGGCGAGCGCGGGGATTAGCGCCTATTCGGGGCGGCACAGATGGCTGGATCAGGCAAGAGCAAGGCGGCGCGCACGGGCGTCAGGAAATGGCTGGTGCGCGGGGCCAAGATCGCCCTTGGCGCGGCGGTCGCGGGGCTGCTTGCGATCGTCATCGCCGTGGTGATCGCGATGCAGTCGCTGCCCGGTTACGACAGCCTCAAATCCTCCCCCAACGGCCAGATGATCCGCGTCCACGCCGCCGATGGCAGCGTGATCGTGTCCCTCGGGCCGAGCTTTGGCCAATGGCTCTCCTATGACCAGATCCCGCAGGTGATGGTCGACGCCATGATCTCCACCGAGGACAAGCGCTTCTACCTGCACCCCGGCGTCGATCCGGTCGGCATGGCGCGCGCGGCATGGGTCGCCGTCGAGCGGCGCGGATCGGGCCGCCGCTGGCAGGGCGCGTCGACCATCACGCAACAGGTGACGCGCAACATCTTCCTCAACAACAGCTACAGTTTCGGGCGCAAACTGCGCGAAATGGTGCTGGCGATGGCGATGGAGCGCAAATTCTCGAAGCGCCAGATCCTCGAACTTTACCTCAACAAGGTCTATTTCGGCGGCGGCGCCTATGGCATCGACGCCGCCAGCCGCAAATTCTTCGGTCATCCCGCCACCGGCCTCAGCCTGCCCGAAGCCGCCATTATCGCGGGCCTCGTCAAGGCGCCGTCCAGCTATTCGCCCACCGCCGACGCAGACGCCGCGATCGGGCGCGCGAGCGTGGTGCTCGACCTGATGCAGGAAAATGGCAAGATTTCGGCGTCGCAGCGTGCAGACGCGAATCTGTCCTCCGTGAAGATGGCGCCCGAGCCGCCGCAGAACAGCGTGCGCTACTTCACCGACTGGGCGCTGCCGCAGCTCGACGTGCTGATCGACGAACCCAATGAGCCGCTCGAAGTCTACACGACCATCGACCTTGGCATGCAGAATGCCGCGACCGCCGCGATCAAGGCGAATGTGCCTTCGGGCACGCAGGGCGCGCTCGTCAGCCTCGACCGCGACGGAGCCGTGCGCGCCATGGTCGGCGGCCTCGATTATGTGACCTCCAACTATAACCGCGCCACCACCGCGACGCGCCAGCCCGGATCGGCGTGGAAGATCTTCGTCTATATGGCCGCGCTCGAAGCGGGCTACACGCCCGACACCGGCGTCACGGACGAGCCCGTGACGATCAACGGCTGGAGTCCGCGTAACAGCAATGGCAAGTTCGCGGGTGACATCGACGTGCGCACCGCCTTCGCCTATTCGATCAACACCGTCGCGGCGAAGCTGGGCGTGGAAGTCGGCTTCCCGACCGTCGCCGACATGGCGCGCCGGTTCGGCATCACGACGCCGGTCAACACCCATCCATCCATGGTGCTGGGCACATCGGACGTGCGCCTGATCGACATGACCCGCGCCTTCGCCTCCATCGCGCGCAAGGGGATCGCGGTGACGCCCTATGGCATCACCAGGGTGACGACCGCCGATGGCCGCCTGCTCTACAGTCATCAGGACGACACCAGCCGGGTGCTGGTCGCGCCATGGGTGGCGGCGGGGATGACCGACCTCATGCAGACCGCCGTGTCCACCGGCACCGGCCGCGCCGCGCAGATCGGACGGCCCGTCGCAGGCAAGACCGGCACAACCAGCAGCAACAAGGACGGCTGGTTCCTCGGCTTTTCCAGCGGTATCACGACCGGCGTCTGGATGGGCCGCGACGACGCCCGCGCCGTGTCGGTGCTGCAGGGGGGCCGCGCCCCCGCCCGCGCCTTTGCCGATTATATGAAGGTCGCGGTCGCCAGACGCCCGGTCGAACAGTTCGAAACCGAAGTGACGCTGCCCGAATGGCAGTTGGAACCGGACGAGGAGGCCTATTACAACACGCCCGATCCCGGCATGATGGTCGATGAAAACGGCCTGCCCATCGAACGGTCGCAGCCGCGTGATGCGGAGCCGCAGGATGACGAACCCCAGATGGACGTCGATCCGCAGGACCGCCCGCAGCCGCCCCGCATCGACCAGCAGTGGATCGACAATGTGCTGGGCCGCGACCGCCAGCGCCAACAGCAGCCTCCGCGCCCCGCGACCAACCCCTGACCCGGCCTCAGTCCGCCGACGCCAGCCGCGTCGTCACTGGCGCCATGGCGTCGGGCATCAGGAAATCGACCCTGCCCCGCCCGAAGTCGATCGCCACCCGGTCGAACACCCGCAATGCGCTGATGCCCAGAAGCAGCGCTGGCTTGTCCTCCAGCCCGAGTTCCGCGAACGGGCTGGCGTCGGCGAAAAGCACCGGCAGGTCGACAAGCGTGACGCCCCCCATGCGCGCCGATTTGATCCGCCCGACCTGGCCCACCAGCGTTCCCCCGGTCACGCTCGTCAGGACCGCGGTCAGCAGCTCGGGCGCGCGTTTCTTCGCCACCAGCCGGTCGCGCAACGCCAGATTGCCGATGCTGACGGTCGCGCCGGTGTCGAGCATGATGTTGACCCGCATCCCGTTCACATCGGAATGAAGCAGGATGAGCTGCCCGCGCTTGCGCCGCGCCTCAACCACGATGGTGTCGCGGTCGGCCGGGGCAGTGCGCAACGGTCCGCCGCTGCGCGCAATTTCCATCTGCCCGGTGCGGAAATTCAGCGTCACCCGCTTTTCATGCAGGCTGTCGAGACCGAGCAGGCCGGGCGCGCCCAGATTTTCGCCTTCCAGCACCGGCGCTTCGATGTCGCGGACGCGTCCGCCGCCGAAGTCGATGTCGGGCAGCGCGACCGTGCCCGCTTCGGACCGGCCCGTCATGCTGAGGATCGTGACACTGGCGCGCGCCGGCAAAGCGAGCCGCTGCGCCAGATCGCGCGCGATCACCGTGCGCTGCGACCCGGTGTCGATGACGAAGTTCCACGGCCCCTTGCCGTCGATCCGGATGGGAATCGTGACCCGCTCGTCATGGGAAGGGCCGGTGCGGACCACCGCGGGCGGGTCGACGGGATCGGGCGAGGCCGTATCCTGCGCCGCGCAGACCGAAGCGGCGGTGGCCATGGCCAGCCCGATCAGGAGGTGCAACCGTCCCATATCCTCGTCCCTCGACCTGTTATCGCCGCCTTATACCACCGCCGGGCCGCCTCTAGCCATAGCAGCCGCACATGGCGCCGCGATTTCCCGCCCTGTCGCCGCGCTCCCGCCTTGACTTGGGATGGCGGCCGCCGGTAAATGCCCCAGCGACCATCCCGCCCGTCCGGAGCGGGGTGCGCCTCGGGCCTTCAGCGTCCGCATCCCTCCTTCCTTTCCGGCCGCTCTCTCCTCTTCCCTATCGGACCCATTCGACCATGCATCTCAAGGACCTCAAGAAAACCGTCCCCGCCGACCTCGTCACCATGGCTGAGGAACTGGGCGTGGAAGGCGCATCGACGCTGCGCAAGCAGGATCTGATGTTCGCCATCCTCAAGGCGGAGGCCGAAAATGGCGAACAGATCATGGGCGAGGGCACGATCGAGGTGCTGGCCGACGGCTTCGGTTTCCTTCGTAGCCCCGAAGCCAATTTCCTCGCCGGTCCCGACGACATCTATGTTTCGCCCAATCAGGTCCGCAAGTTCGGCCTGCGCACCGGCGACACGGTGGAAGGCGAAATCCGCGCGCCCAAGGATGGCGAGCGCTATTTCGCGCTGACGAAGCTGAACACCGTCAATTTCGACGATCCCGATGCCGTCCGCCATCGCGTCAATTTCGACAATCTGACGCCGCTCTATCCCGAACAGAAGCTGCGGCTCGACACGCTCGACCCGACCATCAAGGACAAGTCGGCGCGCGTCATCGACATCGTATCGCCGCAGGGCAAGGGCCAGCGCACGCTGATCGTCGCGCCGCCCCGAGTCGGCAAGACCGTGATGCTCCAGAACATCGCCAAGGCGATCACGGACAATCATCCCGAAGTCTTCCTGATCGTCCTCCTCATCGACGAGCGCCCCGAGGAAGTCACCGACATGCAGCGCAGCGTGAAGGGCGAGGTCGTTTCCTCCACATTCGACGAGCCTGCCACCCGCCACGTGCAGGTCGCTGAAATGGTGATCGAAAAGGCGAAGCGCCTTGTGGAACACAAAAAGGACGTCGTGATCCTGCTCGATTCGATCACCCGCCTCGGTCGCGCCTACAACACTGTGGTGCCCTCCTCGGGCAAGGTGCTGACCGGCGGCGTCGACGCCAATGCGCTCCAGCGGCCCAAGCGCTTCTTCGGCGCGGCGCGCAATATCGAGGAAGGCGGCTCGCTCTCCATCATCGCCACCGCGCTGATCGACACCGGCAGCCGCATGGACGAAGTCATCTTCGAAGAGTTCAAGGGCACCGGCAACTCCGAAATCGTGCTCGACCGCAAGGTGGCCGACAAGCGCATCTTCCCGGCATTGGATGTCGGCAAGTCCGGCACCCGCAAGGAAGAACTGCTGGTCGAAAAGCCGACGCTCAGCAAGATGTGGGTGCTGCGCCGCATCCTCATGCAGATGGGCACGGTCGATGCCATGGAATTCCTGCTCGACAAGATGAAGGATTCCAAGACCAACGAGGATTTCTTCGCGACGATGAACCAGTAAGCGCGAAGGACGTCAGCCGCGATGTTCGATCTTCTCGCCACTGCCGCGTCCGCGGCGCAGGGTCTCGGTTCTCCGACCGAGATCTGGCAGCATATCCTCAACGATTTCAGCAACATCACGTCACCATCGGCCCTGTCCGCCTTCGTGCAGGTGCTGATGATCGACGTGCTGCTGGCGGGGGACAACGCCATCGTCGTCGGCGCGCTGGCCGCAGGCCTTCCCGCCGAGCAGCGCAAGAAGGTGATCCTGATCGGCATCCTTGCCGCGCTGGTCCTTCGCATCGCCTTCGCGCTGGTGGTCAGCCAGTTGATGCAGATCGTCGGCCTCATATTGGCGGGCGGGCTGCTGCTGCTGTGGGTAAGCTGGAAGATGTGGCGCGAACTACATCCCAGGCGCGGCGCGGACACGCCGGACGACCCGAGCGACGACGACATATCGGGCCTGCGCCCCGCCAAGAGTTTTGCCGGGGCGGCATGGGCCGTCGCCGTCGCGGACGTGTCGATGAGCCTCGACAATGTGCTCGCCGTCGCGGGCGCGGCGCGCGATCATCCGGGCATCCTGATGATCGGGCTGGTCCTGTCCGTGGCGCTGATGGGCATCGCCGCCAACGTCATCGCCCATTATATCGAGCGCTTCCGCTGGATCGCCTATATCGGCCTTGCCGTCATCGTCTATGTCGCCGGCAAGATGATCTACGAAGGCATCGTCGACCAGAATGTCGGGCTTCTGACCCTGTTCGCCTGATGGCCGGACGCCGCCCGCCTGGTGGTCGGCGGCGTCCTTTTTCGTCAGGGAATCAATATGGTAGCGCCTGTCGTCTGCCGTGATTCCAGCGCGCGATGGGCATCGGCGACATCGGTCAGCGCGAACCGCTGATTGACCGCAGCGCGCACCACGCCTCTTTCGATCCGGTCGAACAGCCGCGCCGCTGTCCGCTCCAGTTCCTCGCGCGTCCCGACATAATCGAACATGGTCGGCCGCGTTACGAAGAGCGATCCGCCACGGCTGAGATCGAGCAGGCTGATCGGCGGCACCGCGCCAGACGCATTGCCGTAGCTGACGATCATGCCGCGCCGCCTGACGCTGGCGAACGATGCGGGCCAGCTATCCTTGCCCACCCCGTCATAGACGATGTCGACGCCCAGCCCCCCGGTCAGTTCCCGCACCGCAGGCGCAAGATCGGCCAGATCGCCGTGCAGGCTGTGGTCCGCGTCGACGGCAGCGGCCTTGGCCGCCGAACCGCTATGCGCGATGATCTTCACGCCCTTGTCCCGCAGCCAGGGAACCAGCACCGATCCCACGCCGCCCGCCGCCGCATGAACCAGCGCCACCTGCCCCGCCCTGAGCGGCAATATATCTTCCGCAAGGAAGCAGGCGGTCATGCCCTTCAGCATCAGCGCGGCGGCATCTTCCGCAGACACTGCGTCGGGGAGGGCGATCACCTGCGCGGCGGGCACGGTCCAGTGGGTCGTATAGCTGCCCTGCAACGTGCCGCTCGCCACGCGGTCGCCGACGCGGAACGCATTCACGCCGTCCCCGACCGCCGCGACGCGGCCCGCCGCCTCGAACCCCAGCGTCAGCGGAAGGGCGGTCGGGTAAAGGCCGCTCCGGAAATAGGTGTCGATATAGTTCAGCCCGATCGCTTCGGTCTGAATAAGGATGTGGCCAGCCGGCGGGGGAGCGGGATCGAACCGCTCCTGCTCCATCACCTCTGGCCGGCCGTGGGAGCGGACGACGATCCGCAGGCCCGTGCCGCTCATGCCAGCGCCCGCGCGAAGAAATCGGCCGTGCGGCGGTCGGCGAGTTGCGCGGCCTCCTCGACCCGCCGCTTGCCCATTTCTGCCGCGAAACCGTGGTCCAGCCCCTGATAATCGTGCAGCGTCACATGGCGATTGTCCTTCAGCCCTTCGTGCATCGCCCTTTGCACATCCGCGGGCACGAATCCGTCATCGGTCGGGATATGCAGCATCGTCGGCTTGCCGATGGCGTGCTGCTCCCCCAGCAGATTGTCGATGCCGACGCCATAATAGCCGACAAAAGCGTCGCCATCGGTGCGGCAGGCCGACATGAAGGCCAGTCGTCCGCCCAGACAATAGCCGACGACCCCGACCTTGCCTTCCCCGCCCAGCGCGTCCCGCGCGACCCTGATCGTCGCCTCGATGTCGCGGATCGCCCGATCCTGATTGAACTTCGGGAAATAGCTGAGCGCCGTCTGCATTTCTTCCGGCACATCCGCGTCCAGCTCGATATGCGGTTCGAACTGCCAGAAGAGGTCCGGCGCATAGGCGGCATAGCCCGCCTTTGCCCAGCTGTCGCATTTGCGGCGGATACCTTCGTTGACGCCGAAAATCTCCTGAATGACGACGATGGCTGCGGTCGCTTCCCCTTCCGGCAGGGCCACATAGATATCGAAACTCTCGTCGCCCGCCAGCGTCCTGATCGGTTTGAATTCGCCCATTGAAATCGCCTCTCGCCATGAATGCATTGCCGCATATTGGCCGAACGGCGCGGGCTTGCAACCACGGGTCGATGTTAAAAATTTGCGTTTCCTGCGCGATTTGCGGCATGAGGAGGTCGGCACTCGCGCCGGTGCAGGAAGGGTCTGGCTATGAAAGTTACCGTCGATGTCGATTGCTCCCCGGCGGAGGCGCGGGCTTTTCTCGGCCTGCCCGACGTAACGCCGATCCACGACAAATATATCAAGACCATGCTCGACGGCTTCGATGGCATCGGCAGCGCGGAGCAGATGGAGACGCTGTTCAAAAGCTTCTCGCCCATGGGCGACGCAGGCATGCGGCTGTTTCAGCAGATGGTCAATCTGGGTCTTTCGGGCATGGGGTCCCCCGCGAAGGAAGACAGGAAGTAACGTCTACCCCGTGCCGGACGCCACCATCTTCGCCCTGTCGAGCGGCGCGCCGCCGGCGGGGATCGCCATCATCCGCGTCAGCGGGCCGCTCGCCGGAGAGGCGCTGCGCCGCCTGTCGGGCCGGGCGCTGCCGCCGCCGCGCACCGCCAGCCTGCGTCTGTTGCGCGACGCGGCGGCGGAGCCTCTCGACCGCGCGCTCGTCCTCTGGATGCCCGGCCCCGCAACCGTGACCGGCGAGGATATGGTCGAGCTTCATTGCCATGGCGGCCGGGCGGTCATTGCAGCGGTGGAAAAATCGCTTGCCGGCATGCCGGGCCTGCGCCGGGCAGAGGCGGGGGAGTTTACGCGCCGGGCTTTTGCAAACGGACGCATGGACCTTAACGCCGTCGAAGGCCTCGCCGACCTGCTCGCGGCGGAAACGCAGGGACAACGCCGCGCCGCGCTGATGATGGCGGAAGGCCACTTCTCGCGCCGGATCGCGGCCTGGCGGGAGGCGTTGCTGCAACTGTCGGCGATGGCGGAGGCGGCGCTCGACTTTTCGGACGAGGATGACGTGCCCGATGCCGCCATCGGGGATCGGATAGGCGACGGCATCGCAGCTCTGGAGCGCGAGGTTGGGCAGGCGCTCGACGCGCCCTCTGCCGAACGGCTGCGCGACGGCGTGCGGGTGGTGCTGGCAGGGCCACCGAATGCGGGCAAATCGACCCTCCTCAACGCCCTCGTCGGCAGGGACGCCGCCATCGTATCGGACATCGCCGGAACGACGCGCGACCGGATCGAGGTGCCCGCCGCCATCGGTGGCGTCGCCTTTCTGCTGACGGACACCGCCGGTCTGCGAAGCGACAGCGACGATCCGGTCGAAGCCATCGGCATCGCCCGCGCGCGCGCCGCGCTCGAAGCCGCCGACATCATCCTGTGGCTGGGCGACGGCAAGGATCTGCCGCGCGAAGACGCGATCCTGATTTCCGCGCAGCGGGACCGGCAGCCCGCCGATCGCCCCGGTCTCAACCTGTCCGCTGTCACCGGTGAGGGGATGGACAGGCTGATCACGCAACTCCTCGACCGGGCAAGCCACCTGCTTCCGGGGCCGGGCGATGTCGCCCTTCATGCGCGGCAGAGACAGCGCGTGCGACAGCTTCATGGCCATCTCACCGCAGCCGCGCGGCACACGGACCTCCTCGTCATCGCCGAAGAACTGCGCCTCGCGCGCGCCGCAATCGACGCGCTGACGGGACAGGCGGGCACCGAAGACATGCTCGACCGCCTGTTCGGGAGCTTCTGCATCGGCAAATAATGTTCCACGTGGAACGCTTTTGACCCGATGGCCGCTGTTCTGGTAAGGGCACGTCATGCAGACAAGCTATGACGTGATCGTGGTCGGTGGCGGCCATGCCGGATGCGAAGCCGCAGCAGCGGCGACGCGGAAAGGCGCGAAAGTGGCGCTCGTTACTTTCGACCGCATAACCGTGGGAGCGATGTCCTGCAATCCTGCCATTGGCGGCCTTGGCAAAGGCCACCTCGTCCGGGAAGTCGATGCGCTGGACGGCCTCATCGCGCGCGCCGCCGATGCAGCTGCCATCCATTATCGCATGCTCAACAGCAGCAAGGGCGCTGCGGTTCAAGGTCCGCGCATTCAGGCCGACCGGAAGCGTTACCGTCAGGCCATTCATGCTCTGCTGGACGATTTCCCCGATCTTCATAGCGTCGAGGGCGAAGCCGCAGAACTCGTGATGCATAACGGCCGAGTAGTGGGTGTCGACCTCTCGGACGGACGGCGGATGCACAGCGGCGCAGTCGTCCTCGCCACCGGCACCTTTCTGGCGGCGCGCATGTTTCGCGGCAGTGAGCGCGAGGAGGGCGGTCGCATCGGTGAGCGGGCGGCGACTCGCCTCGGGCTTCAGCTTCGTGCGCTCGGCCTCCCCATCGCTCGCCTGAAGACGGGAACGCCGCCGCGCATCGACGGCCGCACTATCGACTGGGGCGCGCTTGAAGCCCAGCCGTCGGACGGGCTGGACTGGACGATGTCGTCCATGTCGGCGGGCCGCCCGCTGCCGCAACTCGCCTGCGCCATCACCCGCACCACCGCCGCCACGCATGACATCATCCGCAACGGGCTGGACCGGTCGCCCCTGTTCAGCGGCGCCATTGAGGGGCGGGGGCCGCGCTACTGCCCGTCCATCGAGGACAAGGTGCTGCGCTTCGGCGACCGCGACGGCCATCAGATATTTCTCGAACCGGAGGGGCTGGACGACCCCCTCGTCTATCCCAACGGCATCAGCACGTCGCTTCCCGCCGATGTGCAGACCGCGATGGTGCGGTCGATGGCTGGCCTTGAACGGGCGGCCATCGTCGTTCCGGGCTATGCGGTCGAATATGACCATGTCGATCCTCGTGCGCTGACCGCTACGCTTGAATCGCGCGCCATTTCCGGACTGTTCTGCGCAGGACAGATCAACGGCACGACCGGCTATGAAGAAGCGGCAGCGCAAGGCCTGATCGCGGGGGCCAACGCTGCCGCATCTGTTGCGGGCGAAGAGCCGCTCATCCTTGACCGGGCCAGCTCCTACATCGGCGTCATGATCGACGATCTCGTGCTGCAGGGCGTGCCGGAACCCTATCGGATGCTTACAGCGCGCGCGGAGTATCGGCTCCGCCTGAGAGCCGACAATGCGGAAACACGGCTCGCCGACATCGGGCTGGATCATCGCCTGATCGGACCGGAGCGGCAGTCGCGGATCGAGCGGCGGCAGGCAGAGCGCGGGCGGGTGGAGGCCGATCTGGCGAGGATGGCGACGGCCACCGAAATGGCGCGCGCGGGCGCGGCCGTGCGACAGGACGGCGCGCGGCGATCTCTTTTTGAGTGGGCGCGGTTTCCGGAAGTAACTCCCGAACTGCTCATGCACGCCAGCCCCGCCCTGCGTGCTGCTTCGCCCGGCCTTCGCGCCGAAATATTGGAGGACGCCCATTACGCGCCCTATCTCGAAAGGCAGGAAGCGGAGATTGCCGAGCTTCGGCGGAACGAGCGCGTCATCATTTCCCCCGATTTCGATTTCGCGTCCGTCGGCGGCCTGTCGACCGAAATGATCGAACGCCTCGACGCCGCGCGTCCGGACAGCCTTGCCGCGGCCGGGCGGGTGCGTGGTGTCACCCCCGCCGCGCTGGCGGCGATCCTTGTCCATGTCAGGCGGCAGGCGGCGTGACCGAAGACGAAGCGAGGGCATGGCTCGATAGCAACTTTGATGTTTCACGTGAAACAGCGGCAAAGCTGGAACGCTATGTCGACCTGCTTCTGAAAGGCATGGCGGAGCAGAACCTCATTTCCGCTTCCACCGTGCCGCATCTCTGGGCGCGCCACATCGTCGATTCGGCCCAGCTTTTGACACACGCGCGCAACGACGGCGATGGCGCCTGGATCGATCTCGGCTCCGGCGCAGGGCTTCCCGGCATCGTGGTGGCCTGCCTGTCTAACCGCCCCATCCTGATGATCGAAAGCCGGCGCAAGCGTATAGACTTCCTCCAGCATGTGATCGACGACGTGGGCCTTGGGCATGCGAAAATATTCGGCGGCCGCGTCGAAAATGCACCGCCATGCAACGCAGCCATCGTCAGCGCCCGCGCCTATGCGCCGCTGCCGCAGTTATGGGCGTCCGCGCTCCATCTTTCTAATGCAAAAACGGTCTGGGTTCTGCCAAAGGGCCGAAATGCGCAAAATGAACTGGAGGCGGCGCGCCCGGCGTGGCAAGGTGTGTTCCACGTGGAACCGAGCGTCACCGATCCGGAAAGCTCGATCATCGTTGCGCGGGGCGTCGTCCCTCAAGGCAGGAAGAAAGGTCGTTCATGATCCGCATCGCCATCGCCAATCAGAAAGGCGGCGTGGGCAAGACGACCACGGCGATCAACCTCGCCACCGGGCTGGCCGCCACGGGATTGCGCGTCCTCCTGGTCGATCTCGACCCGCAGGGCAATGCGTCCACCGGCCTTGGCATCGACCAGTCGCAGCGGACGCAGTCCAGTTACGATCTGCTCGTCGGCAATTGCGCGCTGGAAGACAGCATCGTCTCCACCCGCGTGCCCAAGCTCGACATCGTCCCCGCAACACAGGATCTCTCCGGCGCCGAGATCGAACTCATCGAATATGAGGAGCGCACGCACCGTCTGGAGCGCGTCCTTGCGGAGGCGCAGCCCGGCCGGTGGGACATCTGCCTGATCGACTGCCCGCCTTCGCTCGGCCTGCTCACGATCAATGCGATGGTCGCGGCCCAGTCGCTGCTGGTGCCGCTGCAATGTGAATTTTTCGCGCTGGAGGGACTGTCGCAACTGCTCCTTACGGTCGACCGGATTCGCGGGCGTTTCAATCCGACCCTGTCGATCATGGGGGTGGCGCTCACCATGTATGACCGGCGCAACCGTCTGACCGATCAGGTCGCCGACGATGTGCGCGCATGTCTGGGCGATCTCGTCTTCTCGACCGTGATCCCGCGAAACGTTCGCCTGTCCGAAGCGCCCAGCCATGGCGTCCCGGCACTGATCTACGACTTCCGCTGCTCGGGATCGGAAGCCTATATGCGGCTCGCGCGCGAACTCATCGCCCGGCTGCCCCAGCAGGAGGTTGCCGCTTGAGCGACGAAACGACCGAAAAGCCCAAGAGCGCCAAACGTCCGCAGGGGCTGGGCAGAGGACTGTCCGCGCTACTGGGCGACGCGACGCGGGACGAGCCGGTTGCCGCCAATCCTGCTCAGGCGAACGGGAAAACCGTCCAGAGCATCGAAGTCGCTTTGATCCATCCGCACCCCGAGCAGCCTCGCCGCCATTTCGATGATGCCGCCCTGCAGGAACTGGCTGACAGCATCGCCAAGCGCGGCGTCATTCAGCCGATCATCGTCCGGCCCCATGGCGGGGGGTTCCAGATCATCGCCGGTGAGCGGCGCTGGCGCGCAGCGCAGCGCGCGCAGTTGCACCGCATCCCGGCAATCGTCCGCGACTTCGATGAGCAGGAAACGCTCGAAATCGCGCTCATCGAAAATATCCAGCGCGAAGACCTCAATCCCATCGAGGAAGCCGAGGCCTATCGCAAGCTCATCGCCGAATTTCATCACAGTCAGGAAGCGCTGGGCCGGATCGTCGGCAAGTCGCGCAGCCATGTCGCCAACCTGATGCGCCTTCTCGAACTGCCGCAGGCGGTGCAGACGCAGGTCATGCACAGCCGGATCAGCATGGGCCATGCCCGCGCATTGATCGGCGCGCCCGATTGCGAGCGCCTTGCGCAGCAGGTCGAAACCAAGGGGCTGTCCGTCCGCGATACAGAGCAACTGGTTCGCCGCGTCAAGACCGGCTCCGATGCCTCGACCCCGCGCACCACGAAAAGCGCAACGGGAACCGCGAAAGATCCGGACATCGCCGCGCTCGAACAGCATCTGGCCGACATATTGGGCCTGCGCGTCGACATCGTGCATGAAGGCGGCGGGGGCGGCGCATTGTCGCTCCGCTACTCCAATCTGGACCAGCTCGACATGCTGTGCCAGCGCCTGTCGGGCGAACGTATCTAGGGGCGAGGCAAGCGGAGCTTTTGCGTCGGATGCTCTGGCGTTTTGGCGACCCGCCACCTAGGTTGCGGCATGGCCGACATCATCGCTCCCCAAACCGCCTCCCCCGCTGTCATCCGCCGTTCCGACTATCGGCCGCCCGCATGGCTGGTGCCGGACATCGAACTCGACTTCGCCCTCGACCCTGCCCGGACGCAGGTTCGCGCGACCCTGACCGTCGAGCGCAACGGCGCGCATGACGGGCCGCTGCGGCTGGATGGAGACGGGCTGGTTCCGGTGGCGATCCGCGTCGATGGCAAGGTGCTGAAACAGGATCAGTGGCATCTGGAGGACGGCACGCTGGTGCTGCCCCTGTGCGGCGACCGGCATGAAGTCGAAACGCTGGTCGAAATCGCGCCGCAGGACAACAGCAAGCTGATGGGCCTTTATGCCAGCGGCGGCCTGCTCTGCACCCAATGCGAAGCGGAAGGCTTCCGTCGCATCACCTTCTTCCCCGATCGCCCCGACGTGCTGTCCCGTTATCGCGTGCGGATGGTCGCGGACAAGTCGGCCTACCCCATCCTGCTCGCCAACGGGGACCCGGTCGAAAGCGGCGATCTGGGCGATGGCCGCCATTATGCCGTATGGACCGATCCCTATCCCAAGCCCTGCTATCTTTTCGCGCTGGTGGCGGGCGACCTCGCCTGCAATGCCGACCGGTTCGTAACGATGAGCGGGCGGCAGGTCAGGCTCGGCATCTGGGTCAAGGAAGCCGATATTCCGCGCACGGCGCACGCGATGCAGGCGCTCAAAAACAGCATGGCGTGGGACGAACGCGTCTATGGCCGCGAATATGATCTCGATGTTTTCAACATTGTTGCGGTCGACGATTTCAACTTCGGCGCGATGGAGAATAAAGGCCTCAACATCTTCAATTCGCGCTACATTCTGGCCGACCCGGAAACCGCGACTGACCTCGATTACGATGGCGTCGAAGGGGTGGTGGCACACGAATATTTCCACAACTGGTCGGGCAACCGCGTCACCTGCCGCGACTGGTTTCAGCTCAGCCTCAAGGAAGGCTTCACCGTCTTTCGCGATCAGAATTTCTCCGCCGACATGGGCAGCCATGCGGTCAAGCGGATCGAGGATGTCCGCATCCTGCGCGCCGGTCAGTTCCAGGAGGATAACGGCCCGCTCGCTCACCCCGTGCGACCCGAATCCTATATGGAAATCAGCAACTTCTACACCGCCACCATCTATAACAAGGGCGCGGAGCTGATTCGAATGATGGCCCTGATGGCGGGGCCGGAGCGGTTCCGCGCAGGGACCGACCTCTATTTCGACCGGCATGACGGGGAAGCGGCAACCTGCGAGGATTTCGTCGTCGCGATGGAGGAGGGGGCCGATCTCGACCTGCGGCAGTTCCGCCTCTGGTATGAACAGGCCGGCACACCGCGCGTCAAGGCGCTGTTGTCGCATGATCCGGCCACAGCCACCGCCACGCTGACGCTGGAGCAGCAGATTCCGCCCACGCCCGGCCAGCCGGACAAGAAGCCGATGGCGATCCCGCTGCGCACAGCCCTGTTCGATTCCGCGACGGGCGCGCATGGCAGGGACGAAGTGCTGATGCTGACCGAAGCGCGGCAGAGCTTCCTGTTCGAAAATGTCGCCCACGGCCCGATCCTGTCGATCAATCGCGGCTTTTCCGCGCCGGTGATCGTCGAAACCAACCTCAGCCAGCCCGATCTCGCCTTCCTCGCCGCGCATGACGACGACCCCTTCGCCCGTTATGAGGCGATGCAGCAGCTCATGGTCAACGTCCTCATCGGCCGAATCGCGGGCAGCCCTGTCGGCGAGGATGCCGTGATCGAAGCCGTCCGCGGCGCAATCACCAATCCGGCGCTCGACGCGGCGTTCGTGGCGGAAGCCGTGCGCCTGCCGAGCGAAGCCTATCTCGGCGACCAGATGGAGCGGGTCGATCCCGACGCGATTCATGCCGCCCGCGACGCGCTTCAGCAACGGATCGGCGCGGCGCTGGAGCCTCTGTGGCGCGACATCCATGCGCGCACCGGAGCCGCCAGCTTCTCCCTCTCCCCGGCCGCCAAGGGCGCGCGCAAGCTGCGCAACGCCGCGCTGCATTATCTGGTGGCGTCAGGCGCTGCGGACGGTCCCGCCATCGCCTTCGCCCAGTTCAGCGAGGCTGACAATATGACTGAGCGGCAGGCAGCGCTCGCCACGCTTGCCAATGGCGGCAGCGAGGAACGCGAAGCCGCGCTCGACATCTTCTATAACCGTTATGCATCCGACCCGCTGACGCTCGACAAATGGTTCCAGACGCAGGCGTTCGCGCTCCATCCCGCCATCGTCGATCAGGTCGCCGAGCTTGGCCGTCACAAGGACTTCACGCTCGCCAACCCCAACCGCGTCCGCGCGCTGATTGGCGCTTTCGCGGCGAACCAGTGGGGTTTCCATCAGGCATCGGGCAGAGGCTATGCGCTGGTGGCGGACTGCATCGTCGCGCTTGACCGGATCAATCCCCAGACCGCCGCCCGTCTGGTGCCGCCGCTGGGTCGCTGGCGGCGCTTCGACGGCGCGCGGGCGGCGATGATGCGCGAACAGTTGCAGCGCATCCTGGCGACGCCCGGCCTTTCGAAGGACGTGATGGAACAGGCGGGCAAGAGCCTCGACTGAACCCCGTCAGTTCCGCGCGGCAACCCACGCCGCCACTTCGGCGGCGACGCTGTTGGCGGCGGCGTTGAGCGGCGCGCCCACCGTCGCGGCGTCGATCTTTCCGCCCACGGGCGCGCTCGCGGTGAAGCGCTGCCGCGCCAGCACCTTGCCGCCGGGGTTGGTCAGCGCCGCGTCATAGGTGACGACCGCGCTGTTGCTCGCCTGATCTATGGAAAAGGCGACCAGTTCCCCGGTGAGCCGCTCTCCCGCCTCGTCCGAAAACTGCCCGCTGTCCAGCACGACGCGGCTGGTGCTCGCGGAAATCGTTTCGGCGACCAGGCGGCGGAACAGGTGGCGCGGCGTATCCGACCATTGCACCTTCATCACATAGGCGACGGAGGTGGGGCTGAGCTGCACCGGCACCCGCACCGTATCCAGCGCGCGCGGCGCTTCAGGATCGGCCACGATCAGCGTGCGGCCCGTTCCGTCCTGCGCCGCCCCCGCCGGAACCTTCCGAGCGGCGTCGAGCGTCAGCAGGCGCTGCGGCGGCTTCGGCCCGATGGACACGCATCCCGACACTAGCAGGGCAGCAGCCAGAGCGCCCAGCGCGCTCGCTTGTTTCATGGGGAACATCGTCCGCCTCTCTCTCGTCATGGCTTGTAATCCGGCAGCTTGGGCGATCCGACCAGCGAACCCGCGCCCTGCTGATCCAGCTTTTCGGCGACGCCGCGGAAGGACCGCGACATTTCGCGCAGATCGCGGACCAACTGGTTGACCTCCGGCATGGTCTGCGTGCTGAACGCGCGCACGCCCGGCTGCGCTTCGGCGATGGTCTTGTCGAGCGTGTCGATGCTGCGCGTCGCCGCCTGCACGCTCTTGCGCAGGTCGCCCATCAGCGGACGGCCTTCCTCGTTCAGCATGGTGTTGGTGGTGTCGGCGAGCTTGCCGATCTGTTCGACGGCGACGCCGGTGCGCTGCACGGCGATGCGCGCTTCGGCCAGCGTCGCGGCGATTTCGGGGCTGCGGTCGGCCAGCGCGCCCGACACCCGTTCGACATTGGCGAGGATGCCCGCAATCGACTGCTGGTTCTTGTCATTGAGCAGTTCGGTCAGCCGCTCGGTCAGCGTCGACAGCCGCTCCAGCAGTTGCGGCGCATTGTTGAGCAGTTCGCCCAGCGCACCCGGCTTGGTCGGGATCACCGGCACGCCGTCAGGGCAGGCCGCGAGGACATTCTCGACCGGACAGATGATCGGCGGCGCGCCCTTGACCGCGCCGTCCAGCACGATCTCGCTGACGCCGGTAAAGCCCACGCCCGAAATGGTGGCGGTCGTGCCCTGAAGCACGGGCGTGCCTTCCTTCACGGAAATGCGCACCTTCACGAAGCTCGGATCGCGTTTCCACAGTTCGATCTTCTCGACCTGCCCGGAAGGCACGCCCGAATAGTTGACCGACGATCCTTTCGCGAGGCCATTCACCGACTGTTTGAAGAAGATGTCATATTCGGTGCTGTCCCCCTGCGACAGGCGCGAGAACCAGAAGGCGGCGGCCATGATCGCCGCGATCAGCAGCAGCGTGACGGTGCCCACCAGCACATGGTTGGAGCGGGTTTCCATATCCTATCGCCTTCCGTCCGGCGCGCCGTCGGCGGCCCTGTTCTTCTCGCGTTCGACTGCGGCCGTCGCGGCCCGGCCGCGCGGGCCGTTGAAATATTCCTGAATCCACGGATGGTCCGTCGCCAGCAGTTCCTGAATGGTCCCGACCGCGATCACCTTCCTGTCGGCCAGCACCGCCACGCGGTCGCAGATCGAATAGAGCGTATCCAGATCGTGCGTGATGAGGAAAACGGTGAGGCCAAGCGTCTGTTGCAGCTTGCGCGTCTGATCGTCGAACGCCGCCGCGCCGATGGGGTCGAGGCCCGCCGTCGGCTCGTCGAGAAAAAGAAGGTCGGGGTCCAGCGCCAGCGCGCGGGCGAGGCCTGCGCGCTTCTTCATGCCGCCCGAAAGTTCGGCGGGATATTTGGGACCGGCTTCGGTCGGCAGGCCCGTCATGCGGATCTTGTAGGCGGCGATCTCGTCGCGCAGTTGCGGCCCGATATTGGGATAATATTCGCGGATCGGCACCTCGACATTCTCGGCCACCGTCAGCGTCGAAAAAAGCGCGCCGCCCTGAAACAGCACGCCCCAGCGCTTGCGCACGGCCAGCGCCTCATCGTCCAGCCGCCCGATCATGGATTCGCCGAACACATGGATGTCGCCTTCGTCGGGCGTCTGAAGCCCGATGATCGACCGCATCAGCACCGATTTGCCGGTGCCCGATCCCCCCACCACGCCCAATATCTCGCCCTTGCGCACGTCGAGGTCGAGATGTTCGTGCACGGTCTGGTCGCCGAAGCTGTTTTTGAGGCCGCGCACCTTGATCGCGATGTCCTCGCCCTCGATCGCCTGCTCGACGCGGGTTTCCTCGATCTCGCGCAGCTCCTCCTCGCTCATCATACCCACCCGACCCAGGTGAAGAACACCGCGAAGAAAGCGTCGATGACGATGACGAGGAAGATCGCCTGAACCACCGCCGCCGTGGTGCGCAGGCCGACTTCCTCGGCGTTGGCCTCGACCTGCAAGCCCTGAAAACAGCCGGCGAGCGCGATGATGATGCCGAACACCGGCGCCTTGATCAGGCCGACCCACAGGTCCGTGATCGGCACGACTTCCCGCAGCCGCTGGACGAAGGTGATGGGCGGAATTTCCAGCGCCACCGCGCACAGAAACCCGCCGCCGATGACGGCCATGACCGATGCGTAAAAGCCCAGCAGCGGCATCATGATGACCACCGCGAGCGTGCGGGGCAGGACCAGCGCCTCCATCGGCGACACGCCGATGGTCCGCATCGCGTCCACCTCCTCGGTCAGCTTCATCGTGCCGAGCTGCGCGGCGAAGGCGGAGCCGGACCGGCCCGCGACCATGATCGCGGTCATCAGAACGCCGAGTTCCCGAAACGTCAGCCGCCCGACGAGGTTGATCGTCAGCATCTCCATGCCGAACTGGCGGAGCTGAACCGAACCCTGCTGGGCGATGACGATGCCGATGAGGAAGCTCATGAGGCCGATGATGCCGAGCGCGGAAACGCCCACCACCTCGAACCGCTGGACCACGGCGTTGATGCGGAAGCGGCGGGGATGGCGGATGACGTTCCACGTCGCCACCAGCGTGCCGCCGAAGAAACCGATCAGCCCCAGCAGCGTGGCGAATGAATTGATCACCGCCTCGCCGATCTGGCCGACGACGCGGCGCAGCGCGGGAACATGATCCGGGCGGATCGCGACCGGCTCGTCCAGCGCGCCCACCGCGTCGATCAGCCGCCCCGCGTCCCCGCTCGCGCCTGTGATCTCCGCGCTGAGGCGCGTCGCGGCGCGATGCACCGTCCACGCGCCGATGGTGTCCATGTGCGTGACGTCCGCCAGATCAATCGCCGCCACCGGCCCCGACACCGCGTCGAGACGGTCGGGAAGGTCATGCAGACAGGCGATCGCCAGCGACCCGGACAGGCGCAGCACGCTGCCGCCTTCGCGCACTTCCTCGGCAAGATCGGCGGCCTTGTTCATGCGATGGGATTAGTGGTCCATTATCGGTTGCGCGGCAAGCCGAAACGGCCCATCCGCAAGCCAGAACGAAGGGTAAGCGGAAAAGTTTCGGAAACGGCATGATGGTGCACAGGCTGGCGATCTACGACATGGACCGCACGGTGACGGTGACGGGCACCTACACCGGGTTCCTGATCCACGTCGCGCGACGCATGGCGCCGTGGCGTCTGGCGCTGTTTCCCGGCGTCATCCTGCTGATGCTGGCCTATGTGCTGAAACTTGTGACGCGCCAGCGGCTGAAGGAACTCAATCAGGCGCTGATGATCGGCTTCAACGTCGAGCGCGCGAAGCTGATGCCCCATGTCGAAAGCTATGCCGACAAGGTGATGGCCACCAACGTGCGGCAGGGCGCGCTGGCGCAGATCGCGCACGATCGGGCGGACGGCTGCCGGCTGGTGCTCGCCACCGCTTCCTACCGCCTCTATGTCGAACCCATCGCGCGGCGGCTGGGTTTCGACGCAGTGATCGCAACCGATCATCTCAGTCAGGATCTGCGCTATGTGCGGGCGAAGATCGCGGGCGAGAACTGCTATGACACCGGCAAGCTGCGGATGATAAAGGGGTGGATGACGGCGGAGGCCATCGACCGCGCCCATGCCCACATCCGCGCCTATTCCGATCATGTGTCGGACGCGCCGATGCTGGAATATGCCGATCAGCCCTTCGCCGCCAACCCGCACCGGCCGCTGGCGAAGCTGGCGGCCGAGCGGGGCTGGCCGCGCGTCGACTGGTCCTGAAGCGTCAGCCCGTCAATCGCCGCCCAGCCGTCAGCGCCGATGCCGCGCAGCAGGCGGCGGTGGCAAGGCCTGACCCCGCCCAGCGCAATCACCGGCGGCGCTGACTGCCGGGCCAGCGCCGCGAAACGCGCCCGCCCCAAAGCATGCGCCCCCGGATGCGAGCGCGTGGGGAAAAGCGGGGAAACGAAAACCACATCCGCGCCGCGCGCAGCCAGCGCCTCCGTCGCATCATGCACCGGACGGCTGCGCAGCATCGGCCGGGCGGCGCGTCTCGCATCGCGTCCATGCGCCCCGTCCGCCCGCCATGCCGCCGCCGCCTGCGCCGTGCCGCCCAGCATCAGCACCAGCCGCCGCCGCCGCGCCACCCGGCGCAGCGCCTGGAACAGCGCGCGCCGCTCCGCCGCCGCCGTGCGATAATGGCGGAACACGATCCCCGCGCCTCCCCTGGGCAGCCGCTCCGCCGCCGCGATCAGCGCCGCCGCATCGACCCGCTCGTCGGTCATCAGCCAGAGGCGCGGCGGATTTTTGCGGTGGCGGGCGTCCATGGCCCTCGCCTATAGCAGCCCGCATGACGACCGACACCCATATCGCCGCCGACCGCCTCGCCGCCGTGCGCGAAGGCGTGGACCGCGCCGCCCGCCTGACGCAGCGGCAGGGCGACGACATCCGCCTGATCGCCATATCGAAGACCCACGCCGCCCCCGCCATCCGCCCGCTGATCGCCGCGGGCCAGCACGTCTTCGGCGAAAACCGCGTGCAGGAAGCGCAGGACAAATGGCCCGCCCTGCGCGAGGAACAGCCCGGCATCGAACTGCACCTCGTCGGCCAGCTTCAGTCGAACAAGGCCGCCGACGCCGTCACCCTCTTCGACGCGATCCACAGCCTCGACCGCCCCTCGCTCCTGACCGCGCTCGCCAAAGCCATGGACAGGGCCGACCGGCGCATCCCCTGCTTCATTCAGGTCAATATCGGCGCGGAGGAGCAGAAGGGCGGATGCCCCATCGCGGAAACCCCCGCGCTGATCGCGGCGGCGCGCGATGCGGACATCCCGCTCCTCGGCCTCATGTGCGTGCCGCCCGCCGATGTGGAGCCAGCGCCCTTCTTCGCGCTGCTCGCAAAAATGGCGCGGGAAGAAGGCCTCCCGCGCCTGTCGATGGGCATGTCGTCGGACTATGAAACCGCGGTCATGCTGGGCGCGACCGACATTCGCGTCGGGAGCGCCCTGTTCGGCGACCGCCCCCCGCCCGCTCGCCCGGTGCCGGGGAGCGGGCGGGGGATGGCCCGCAACTCCCTCGCCTAGAAACCGGCCCGCAGCGTGATGCCGTAGGTGCGCGGCTCGGCGAAGTAGGCGGAGATCAACTGGTTCGCCATCGGCGCGCCCAGCGCGAACTGGCCGGTCGTCGATGTCGCCGGGCTGCTCGACTGGAGCGGGCTGGAGAAGGCGACCTGCGTATATTTCTCGTTGAAGACATTCTGTCCCCAGAACTCGACCGCCCAGCGCTGGTCCGGGCCGCGGATGCCGACGCGCGCATTCACCACCGCAAAGCCGTCCTGCCGCTTTTCGGGGAACAGGTCGGACCCGGTGTTGAAGTCGCTCGTCATGCGCCCGTCGACGTAGAAGAGGGCGGACAGGCCGCTCGACCCCAGCGAAGGCGTCCATGAGGCGCTCGCCGTCGTCACCACCTGCGGCGCGTTCGAGTTGATCGAGCCGGGCAGCAGGAACAGCGCCGGGTCGAGCGGGACGCGCCCGTCGCTGCTGCCGACGAGGCGATTGGCGAACTTGGCCCGCGCATAGGTCAGGCCGCCCGATACGCGGAAATTGCGCGCGGGGCTGGCGGTCAGCTCCAGCTCGACGCCCTGGCTGATGAGGCCCGGCGACACATCGTCCTTCGCGCAGGTCCGCGTTGCCGACAGCGCGCTGTCGCACCCGTTGATATTCTGCACGACGAAGCTGGTGCCGTTGAAGGTGTTGAGCTGGAAATTCTTGAACTCCTGCCGGAACGCCGCGATGTTCGCGCTCCATTTGGGCTGGGCGTATTTCAGGCCGATTTCAAACGCATCGACCTTTTCCGCCGCGAAGCGCAGGCTGGCCGCATCGGCATTGGTGCGCGGCGAAAAGACCGCCGGAATGGCGTTGAGGCCGGTCGATCCGAGCTGGAAGCGGTCGAGATTATAGCCCCCCGCCTTATAGCCCTTCGAATAGCTGCCATAGAGCAGCAGGTCCTCAATGGGTTTCCACGACAGCACCGCCGTACCGCTGAACTCGCCGTCGCTGATGCGGTCGTTGAGGTCGAGCGCATTGAGGCTGGTCGATCCGTTGCCGAGGCAGCCCAGCGTCAGGATACCGCCCGCCAGCGTCGCCGCGCTGCCCAGCGCCGGGTTGGTGGCGATGGGGGCAAGGGCGGGCTGAAGCGCCGCGCAGGTCGCATTGTTGTTGTTGAGATCGGCGGAAAATCGCTTGCTCTCATGCGTGTAGCGCAGGCCCAGCGTCAGATCGAGCTGCCGGGTGATATGCACGATATTGTGCGTGAAGAGCGCCCAGTTCTTGCTCCGCTGATAATAGAGCGACCCGGTGTCGCCCGTCCCGGCGGGGATCGCCGCCAGCGCCCGCAGCCCGTTGCCGAGACCGGTGGAGATCGCCGCCGCCTGGCCATTGGCGATGGCGGTTGCCTGAGGCGCCGGAACGCCCTGCGCGATCAGGCTGGCGCGGATCGCGGGCGCGAGACCCGCATTGAGCTGCGCCTGCGTGCCGGTAATCAGCGCCTGCGTCGCAAGACCGCTGCCGCAGGCGGCAAGCTGCTGCGCGGTGAGGTTGCTGTTGACGCTCGCCCCCGCCATCAGGCGGCACGCCGCGAACCGGCCATAGTCCGCGCCGAAACGGATATTGTCCTGCAACGTCAGCTTCTCGTCGGCATAATAGCCGCCCACCAGCCAGTCGAGCGCATCGCCGAACGCGCTGCCCTGCAGGCGCAGTTCCTGCGTGAAGGTCTTGAACCGGCGCTGCGTGTTGGGATCGCGGTAGAGCAGGTCGGCGCGGTTATAGTCATAATCGCCATAGTCGCGCGAATGATAGTCGCGATAGGCGGTGATGCTGGTCAGCTTCGCTCCGCCGAAATCATAATTGACCTCGCCCGACAGCCCCCAGTCCTTGAGCTTGCTGACATAGTCGCGGCCGGGCGTAATGGTGAGTTCGCGGTCATAGGGATCGTCGGGGAACACGCCGCCCTGACCCGCCAATATGGCCGAGATGCGGTTGAACGGCGCGGTGCTGTATCCGCCGCCCGCGACGGGCCGCCGCTCGCGCGTTTCGATATAGGCCGCGCCGCAGCAGCTTTCGTCGCGATTGGTGTAATCGCCGATCAGGCGGATGGAGAGCGCGTCGTTCGGTTCGATCAGCGCCTGCCCGCGCAGGAAGTAGCGGTCGCGGTCGTTGGTGTCGCCGACCTTGTTGCCCGCATTGTCGAGCAGCTTGTAGAAGCCGTCGCGCTTGCTCCACACCCCGTCGAGCGCCAGCGCGATGCTGTCGCTGATCGGGCCGGTCACGCGTCCGGCGACGCGCCAGTAATCATAATTGCCGTAGGTCACTTCGCCGCGCGCGCTGAAGGTCTTTTCCGGCGCCTTGCTGATGATGTTGATGAGGCCCGCCGACGCGTTGCGGCCGAACAGGGTGCCCTGCGGCCCACGCAGCACCTCGACCCGCTCGATCTCGCCCAGTTCGTTGAGGCCCGCGCCCGTGCGCGAGCGATAGACGCCGTCGATGAACACCGCGACCGAACTTTCGAGGCCCGGATTGTCGCCCACCGTGCCGATGCCGCGGATACGCGCCGACGCATTGGCTTCCGATCCGGTCGAGGACACGAGCAGCGAGGGGGCAAGCTGGTTCAGCGTGCGGATGTCGCTCGCGCCGCTGTTCTGCATCGCCTGCGCGCTGACCGCCGACACCGCGATCGGCACATCGGACAAGGGGCTGGCGCGGCGGGTGGCGGTGACGATGATCTGCGCGTCGCCATTGTCGTCGGCGGCCTGCTGCGGCGCGGACTGAGGCGCGGCATCCTGCGCCATCGCGGGCGCGCCCGCACCCAGCGCCACAGCCGCCACGGTCGTCAACCAGAGACTCTTGTCGGTCATCATCTTTGCATCCTCTCCTGCCCGCATGGCTTTCTGCCACGTCAAGGTTGAGGAAGGATTATGCTGATACAACAAACTAAGTGCAAGAGATTGGCGCATTTCTGCGCTTTTTCCGCAAGTGCGGCACATAATCTGCGCCACCCGTTGCACAGCGGCAACAGCGTTTCGCCGCTTTACGTAAGGGAAGTTTACGCCAACGGAAAGCGCAGCAGCCGGTCGGCGACCGGCACCAACGCAGCCGCACCCGGCCCCACCGCCCGGCGAATCTCGCCATGGCCCGCGTCCAGCCCCCCGGTCAGAGCGCCGAGCGCGGGCAGGATGAGCTTCGTCGCCGACCCTACGAAGCAGCGCCGCGACACATGCCGCCCGCGCAGCGACAGGCGCAGTTTCGGATGAAAATGACCCGAAATTTCCGGTGCGGGATCGGCCGGGTCGGCTTCGTGCCGCAGCCGGATGCCCGCCACCTCCGCTTCCGCGACGCGCCGCCCGCCGGGCATCGCCGCCACGCCCGCATCATGGTTGCCGGTGATCCACACCCAGTCCAGACCCGCCGTCAGCGCCCCCAGCCGGTCGCGCGAGCGCCTGTCGAGCCGCGCTGCGCCATCGGCATCGTGGAAACTGTCCCCCAGCGACCAGACCCGGCGCGCGCCCGTCCGCGCCACCAGCATCTCGATCAGGTCCAGCGTCGCCGCGCTGTCATGCGGCGGCAGGAACTGGCCGAAGCGCGCGAACCAGCTCGCCTTCTCGAAATGGAGATCGGCGACCAGCAGCGCCTTCTGCGCGGGCCAGTAAAGCGCAGCCTCGGGCAGCGCGAGAAACTCCTGACCGGCGAACGAAAGGGGAACCATGCCCCGCCTATGCGCCCGTCCGTCCCGCCTTTCAAGAGGGCGCAGCTGCCCCTATAGCGCGCCTCATGTCCTTCACCATCGCCGCCCTCTACCGCTTCGCCCGCTTCCCCGATCCGCAGGCCATCGCCGCCGGCCTGCGCGAGCGGACAGCCGCGCTCGGCACCTGCGGCACGCTGATCGTCGCGGGGGAGGGGATCAACGGCACCGTCGCGGGCGACAGCGACGCGATTACCGCGCTGGTCGATCATATCCGCGCGCTCCCCGGCTGCGCCGACCTCGACGTCAAATATAGCCACAGCGACGATGCGCCCTTCGCCCGCATGAAGGTGAAGGTGAAGGCGGAAATCGTGACGCTGGGCGCAGGCGACCTCGATCCCGCGACGCAGGCGGGCATTCACCTCGATCCCGTCGACTGGAACGCGCTGATCGCCGATCCCGACACGGTCGTCATCGACACGCGCAACGCCTATGAGGTCGCTTGCGGCACGTTCGAGGGCGCAATCGACCCCGAAACCCGCTCCTTCCGCGACTTTCCGTCATGGTTCGACGCCTTCGCCGGGGATCTGCGCGCGCAGGGACGCACGCCGAAGATCGCGATGTTCTGCACCGGCGGCATACGTTGCGAAAAATCGACCGCTCTGGTGAAAGCGCGCGGCTTCGACGAGGTCTATCATCTGAACGGCGGCATATTGCGCTATCTGGAGGAAATGCCCGAAAGCGAGAGCCGCTGGCAGGGCCAATGCTATGTTTTCGACGAGCGGGTGAGCGTCGGCCACGGCCTCGTCCCCGGCGATCACGTCACCTGCCGCGCGTGCGGCCTGCCGCACCCGCGCGACGCCGTCCATGACTGCCCCGGCGACGGCGCATGGCCGCATCGGGCCTAGCTGTCGCTCTCCACCAGTTCGGCGATCTCGAACGCATAGCTTTTCCAGCCCCGCATCCGCGCCCCGTCCGCCGCCGGTCCCTGCAGCTTCTTCGCTTCCGCCAGCGAGCGGCTGTGGCCCCAGAAGACTTCGGTCTTCCCGTTTTCCAGCACGGCGACGATGCGCCAGTAATGGGTGAGCGCGTCGGCGGTCGGGCCGATCCGCTTCACATAGCCATCGGGCATCGTCGCCGTGAGATAGCGTTTGCGCCGCGCCACCTGTCTCACTCGCTGTAGCGGTGCAGCCCCGCGCCCTGCGCACGCAGCCAGGCGCGGGCGGGGCGGGGATCGCCGCCCAATATGCGGGCGTGGGCAGCGTGGAAGGCCGGGCTGTGGTCCATATGGAGCAGATGCGCCAGTTCGTGCGCCACCGTCGCGCGGCGCACGTCGGGCGGGGCGAGGATCAGCCGCCAGCTATAGCGGATCGCGCCCGACGAAGTGCAACTGCCCCAGCGGCTGCGCGGATCGCCCACACCCACCGATGCGACAGTGAGGCCATATTCGCGCGCCATCGCCCGCGTTTCCGCCTCCAGCACCGCCTTCGCCCGCGCCCGCAGCCATCGCATCACCCGCGCGCCCACCGACTCCGCCGCGCCGCCGAGCATCAGCCGGTCGCCCTCCAGCCGGATCGTCCGGGTCGCCCCTGCGATCCAGCAGATGCGCACCTCCCGCCCCTCGAGCGGGAATGTCGCCCCGTCGATCAGCCGCATCGCTGCGGGCTGCCGCGCCATCTGCGCGCGCACCCAGCCTTCATGGTCCTGCGCCCAGAGCAGCGCTTTCCTGAGGTTCGCCCGCGTCGGCATCGACAGGCGCAGTTCGCCCCGCGCGCTGTCGATGGTCAGACGATAGAAGCGCGCCCGTGCCGAGCGCCGCACGCGCACCGGCATCGCCGCGCCGTCGATCAGGATGGTCGCGCCGCTCTCAAAGCTCGCGGTCGACAAGATGATTCTCCCAGTCGCCCGCATCGGCTTCCGCGACCGTCCAGCCGCGCACCGATTCGCCCGCGCGATGCACCGCTTCGCGGTCGCCGCAGATCAGGTAATGCCACTCCGGCAACGGCAATCCCTCGCCGCGCAGCCGATAGGCGCATGTCCGGGGCAGCCAGCCGATCTGCCTCACCTTGGCCGGGGTCAGCCGCACGCAGTCGGGCACGAATTTGCGCCGGTCCTTATAGTTGCAGCATTGCCCCGATTGCCGGTCGAGCAGGCGGCAGGCGACATTGGTCGGATAGATGCGCCCCGTATCCTCGTCCTCGGCCTTGTGCAGGCAGCATTTGCCGCACCCGTCGCACAGCGCTTCCCATTGCGCGCGGTCGAGCTGGTCGAGGGGTTTTTCCCAGAAGGGCGTCACTTGATCCATGTGTCGAGAAACGCCTGAACCTTCTCCGGCGCGCCTTCGTCCACGTCCGCCGTCGCCGGATCGTCCACGGGCACCAGCGCCACCGGCTTGCCTTGGGGATCGAACAGATAGGGGGTGCGGCTGTGGCTGACCAGATAGTCGCTCGCGCCCTTCTGCCGTTCGGGCGAATAGACGACGACGAAATCCTTCGCGACCTTCGCGATCTCGTCCTTCGTGCCGGTAAGGCCGATGAGGCGCGGGTGGAAGGCGGCGACATAATTTTTGAGCACGGCGGGCGTATCCCGCTCGGGATCGACGGAGATCAGCATCGGCTGCACCTTGGCGGCGAGCTTGGGCTTTTCCTTCTCGAACCGCGCAAAGCCCTGCATGATGCGTTGCAGGTCGACCGGGCAGATGTCCGGGCAATAGGTGTAGCCGAAATAGACGATGCGCCACTGGCCGGTGAAATCGTTCCAGCGGGTCGGCTTCCCGTCCTGATTAGTGAGGGTGAAGGGCGCGCCGATCTTCGCGCCGACCAGTTCGCCCGGCGCGCTGTCGCTTGATGCGTTGCCCGCGCCTCCCATATTGCAGGCGGCAAGCAGGGCGAGGGCGGGCATCAGCGCGGCGGTGACGTGTTTGTTCATGGCAAGGCCAGCCATGCCCTGCTAGGTGGGCATTTGCAATCCAGTGGGACGCATCATGAAGAACCGCATCCTTTCCGCTTTCTTGGGGTCGATCGCCCTGGCGCTGCTGGCGCCCGCCCCGGCGCAGGCGCAATTTTCCGACGCCTATAATTTCCTCAAGGCCGTGAAGGACAAGGACGGGCAGAAAGCCACCGACCTGCTCCAGAAGCCCGGCTCCACCGTGGTCAACAGCCGTGACGTCAACAGCGGCGAAAATGCGCTGCACATCGTCGTCGCCCGGCGCGACGCGACCTGGCTTGCCTTCCTGCTGGCGAAGGGGGCCAATCCCAACCTGACCGACAATGGCGGCAACACGCCGCTGATGGATGCGGTGCAGGGCCGGTTCGAGGAAGGGGTGCGCACGCTCCTGACCTTCAACGCGCAGGTCGACAAGGCGAATGACAGCGGCGAAACCCCGCTGATCCGGGCGGTGCAGTTGCGTGATCTCGGCCTCGTCCGCCTGCTGGTGGCGCAGGGCGCGAACCCGGCCAAGCGCGACACCATCGCGGGCATGTCCGCGCGCGACTATGCGCAGCGCGACAATCGCACCCCCGGCCTCGTCGAAGCGCTCGACGCGGCGAAGGCCAGCAAAAAGCCCAGCGGCCCGGTGCAGGGTCCGGTCTTTTAAGGGCGGTCGGCGCGCTCTACCAGCCCAGCTCCGCGGCATGATCGGGATCGCCGATCGCGGTCAGCCGCCGGGCCGCGCGCCGCGCGAAGCGCAGCGTTTCCGCCTTGCGCCGCGCCGCCGCCAGCGGTTCGACCGGGGCGGGGCGGACCAGTTCGGCGTCATATTGATCCGCGACGATCAGGCCGGTGCGCCCCGGCCATAGCGCCTCGCTGTCGAACAGGGCGATGTCGAACCCCGCCGGCACCGCCCAGAAGAAACGGTCGCAATAGTCGAAATAGTCGGGCCACTTCATGTCGCCCAACAGGTCCGCGCGGCTGCACTTGATCTCGACGATGGTCAGCCGCCCCGCCCCGTCGATCGCCATGATGTCGGCGCGCCGCCCGTTGGGCAGCGGCACTTCCAGTATCCCGCTCATGTCGTGCCGGAAGAAAAGCCGCAGCGTGCCCCGCGCCACGGCGAGCGCGGTGCCATCCGTCAGCGGCGAGCAGCTATCGGGGAGGGCGCTGTCCATCCCCGATCATTAGAACAGGATGGGAACAAATGAAAAGGCCGATTCGGATCGCTCCGAACCGGCCTGTCGCATTTCAGGGCCGAAAGGTTGCGCGGCGGGGCGCAGCGGGTCAGCGGTAAAAGATATGATTGTCGATCGACGCGAGCCGGGTCTTGCCCCAGCCCGGCGACACGCGGCGCGCGTGGAAGAACAGCGCGCCTTCGGCCTGGCTGTCCCATTCGTCCTCTGCGGCGATCTGGGCGATGGCGACGGCCTCGCGCCAGTCACGGCTCTCGGTGCGGATCGGGGGCATCCCGCCGCCGCGCACGAAGCTGAACTGGCTGGGCTGATAGACGACGCCGCACAGGCTGCTGGCGAAGCGGCCCGACCGGGCGCGATTGATGATGACGCGCGCAACGGCCAACTGGCCTTCGAGGCTTTCGCCCTTCGATTCGAAATAGACCGCTCCGGCCAGGCACTTCATGTCGCCGTCCAACTCCTCGGGCGCGCCTTGCGCATCGACCAGAGCAGCGAGGCTGCGTGCGGGAACTTCGGAAGGGGTGGAATTGTTTACATTGCCAAGCGGCTGCGCGATTTCACGCGGCGCGGCAAAGACGACAGCGGACGATCCGGCTGCGGGCGCCTGCGGAAGCGCTGTAGAAAGGGAAATGGCCGACGGGATCGCTTCCCCTGCGATCGACATGTCGGACGCCGTGACCGCAGCGATGGCGGACAGGGCAAACGCCGCGGTGATCGCGGCTTTCAGGCGGAAACTCATCTTTACTCAAAATAAGGCGGTTCTTGGCCGGGGCGTCGATTCTTAACCCATATTCCCGTTCGACGTCAGGCCGCCTCCCGTCTGCGTGTTTACCGCGCCCGCCCCCCGTTGGGCGAATGCGACAACCTGCGCGTTGGCGTGGCGGGCGCTCTGGACGAACCGTGACGGGGAGTCAACGATCAGCAGATCGTTTCAGCGGCGAACCGTTCTGCATCCGGGATATCGAGTTCGACGATCCACAGGTCGGGGTCCGACCGCCGCCGACGCCCCAGATATTGATCGACGGCCTCCGCCGCCTCATCCCCGCCCGGTCCGCAGCGCATCAGTTCATAGCCGCCGTCGACCCGCGCGACCCGCTCGAACAGCCCGCAATAGCGCCCCTTTTCAAGTGCCTGGATGAGGATGACGCCGCTTAACTCATCCCCCTTCGCCACCACGGTGGCAAAGCCGCCCTGCTCCCCCACGCGCCGCCGCAGCGCGCCGACCAGCATCGCGCTGGTCAGCCGCGCCTCAGCCGCCATAGCCCGGCAGCGACGACAGCGCGAATTGCGACCGCATGAAAGTGCCGGTGCCGCGCCCGACTTCTTCCCCGTCCGAATCGATCAGACTCGCCTCGGCGACATAGACGCGGCGCTTGCCGCTGATCCATCGGCCCTCGGCGCGGATTCGGCCCGGCCCGATAGGGCGCGTGAACAGCAGGTTGAACGCGGTGGTCAGAAGGAAACGGTCGCTGACCAGACTGTTGGCGGCATAGAAGGCCGCATCGTCCAGCATCTTGAAATAGACGGTGCCGTGCACCGCGCCCGCCGCGTGGAACTGGGTCTCATCCACATCGAAGTCGATGACCGACCGCCCAGCCTGCGGGATCGTCAGCTCCGACCGGAACAGGCGATTGATCGGCGCGGACCGGTAAAGCTGTTCGAGCGCGCGGAAATGCGCTTCCTCGCCCGACAGGCCTTCAGGCGGCGTCACGCGCGCCCGCGCCCGAAAGCAGCGCATGCAGCGCGCCCGTCGATTTCGCGCCGCGCAGCCGCGTCACCACCGCCTCGTCGCGCAGATAGCGCGACACCCGCGCCAGAGTCTTCAGATGCTCGGCCCCGCTGTCGACGGGCGACAGGAGCGCGAAGACGACATCGACCGGCGCATCGTCCACCGCATCGAACGGCACCGCCGGATCGAGCAGCACGACCACGCCGCACATCCGGTCGAGGCCCGCGATCTTGGCATGGGGAATGGCGACTCCGCCGCCGAAACCGGTCGATCCCAGCCGCTCCCGCTCGAACAGGGCGTCGCCCACCTCGTCGGCCTCAAGGCCGTAGGCGCAGGCCGCAAGCGACGCGATCTTCTGGAAAAGCGCCTTCTTCCCATTGGCGGCAACGCCCGTAGCCAGCGCTTCGGGTGAAACGATGTCGTTGAAATCAACCATGAGCAATCCGAAACCGCCGAGCCGCGCTGACAAAAAAGGGGCGCGCTTGTTCTCGGGTTGTGAAAGCCCGGCCCCATAAGCCGCCTGCGGGTTCAGGTCAACAGCGGGGCCGGGCGGGGGAGGGGCGCATCGCCCCTCCGGTCTGGGAAGATCAGGCGCGGGGTTCCACCCAGCCAATCGTGCCGTCGTGGCGGCGATAGACCATATTATAGGCGGACGTGCCCGCATTCAGGAACAGGAGCGCGTTGGTGTTGCGCAGGTCCAGCATCATCACCGCGTCCGACACGCTGGCTTCGGGGATGTCGACGCGCGTTTCCGCGACGATCAGGGGCGCGTCCTGCGCTTCCTCCTCCTCGCTGCCGCCCGCGAAGATGGTGTAGCCCGCGCCGTCTATCTCATCGACGCTATAGCCGTTCTCCCGCTGCGCCTCGGCGGCGGCGGCCTGCGCGCTGCGGTCCTTGAGGCGGCGCATATAGCGGCGCAACTGCTTTTCGATCCGGTCGGCGGCCTGGTCGAAGGCGGGATGCGCATCCTGCGCTTCGCCCGCGCCTTTGAGGATCAGCCCGGTCATCACATGGCAGACGATGTCGCAATGGAAAGCGCCGTGCGGCGCGGTGCGGAACGTGACCTGGGCGGAAAGCGCGCGGGAAAAATATTTCTCGGCCACGGCCTGCAAACGATCGGTGACGTGGCTCTTGAGCGCGTCGCCCGTTTCGACCTGATGTCCGGAAACACGAATATCCATATGCCTTCTCCTTGTTCTTGCCGGCCCGCCAGAACGGCGGCCCGGTTCCTTCCGGGAGGCATAGGCCACTTCGATAAGGGTCTATGCCTCCTGCAACCAGAGCGGCTCTTTCAGCGTCGCGACGAACGCTGCATGCCGCTCCAGCTCCGCCGCGCTGGCCGTAAAGACCCGCGCGGGACGCACAGGGCGAACCACGGCGTCCGCCGTCAGTTCCACCCTGACGATCTCAATGCCTTCCTCCTGTGCAAGACCAAGGCCGATCTGACGGCCGCCGGTCAGTTCGATGTAAAGTTGCGCGAGCAGTTCGGCGTCGAGCAGCGCGCCATGTTTGACGCGGTGGCTGCGGTCGATGCCATAGCGCGAGCAGAGCGCGTCGAGGCTGTGCTTGGCGCCCGGATGCAGTTGCCGGGCGATGGCGACGGTGTCGATCATCCGGTCCATCGAAACTTCGGGATGGCCGCACAGGCGCAGTTCATGGTTGAGGAAGCCGAAGTCGAACCGCGCATTATGCGCGACCAGCGGGCTGTCCTCCAGAAAGTCGAGCAGCTCCAGCGCGCCTCTGGCGAACACCGGATGTTTGGCGAGGAAGTCGGCCGACAGACCGTGCACGGCAAAAGCGGCGGCGGGCATGTCGCGCTCGGGATGATAATAAGCGTGGAATGTGCGCCCGGTGGGCACCCGGTTCACCAGTTCGATGCAGCCGATCTCGACCATCCGGTCGCCGGAAGCAGGATCGAAGCCCGTCGTTTCGGTGTCGAAAATAACCTCGCGCATCGCCTCTTCGCATCGAGTCTATGGCTGACCCTTATCGGCCTGTCTTGGCCCCAAGGCAAGCGACGAGACGGCGAACCTGTGCCTGCGTCGCGGCGAAGGTGGTGCCGGTATGGATGATATGGTCGGCGCGGCGGCGCTTTTCCGCGTCGGGGGTCTGGAGCCGCCTGATCTGCCGGAATTTGCCGGGAGTCATGCCGGGCCGCGCCAGCACGCGCTTGCGCTGCTTCCACGCCGGAGCGGTCACGACGATGATGCCGTCGAGCCATTTATGCCCATGGGTTTCGAACAAGAGCGGTATGTCGAGGATGACGAAGGGGCGGGAGCGGTTGCGGCGCAGGAACTTTTCCCGCGATTCCCGCACCGCCGGGTGGACGATGGCTTCGAGCGCGCGCCGCTCGCCCGCATGGCCGAACACCGCCGCGCCCAGCTTCGCGCGGTCGACGCCCATGGGACCGGTCGTGCCGGGAAAGCGCGCCTCGATCGCAGTCAGCAGCGCGCCGCCCGGTCCCTGCAGGCGATGCACTTCGGCGTCGGCGTCGAACAGCGGCACGGCGAGGCGGCGGAACATGGCGGCGACCGCCGACTTCCCCATCCCGATCGAGCCGGTGAGGCCGTAGACCTTCATTCCCCGCCCGAAAGCAGCAGCGCGCGCAGCTCCGCGTCCAGCTCGCGCGGCGCCTGCGCGTCGAAGAAGATGTCGAACGCGAGCGCCGCCTGACCGATCAGCATTTCCAGGCCATCGAGCGTCTTCAGGTCACGCGCCCGCGCCGCCTTCAGCAGCCCTGTCTCCAGCGGCGCATAGACGATGTCGTAGACCGTCGCGCTGGCGGGCAGAGGCGACAGGTCCAGCTCCAGCACCGGCTGCCCCACCATGCCGAGCGAGGTGGAATTGACCAGCAGATCGACGGGCGGCAGCGCGTCGGCCATGCCGATCACCCGGCCCTTCACCCCGGCCCGGTCGAGCAGCGCCTGCCCTTTCCCCGCATCGCGCGCCATGATCGTAATGTCGGACACGCCCAGAGTCGTCAGCGCAAAAAGGATCGCCCGTGCCGCGCCCCCCGCACCGACCAGCACCGCGCTCTCGCCCTTCCACTTGTCGCGCAGCAGTGGCTGGAGGAAGCCGCCCGCATCGGTATTGGTGCCGATCAGCGGCCCGCCCGTTTCGCTCGCGATAGTGTTGACCGCCCCGATCCGCTCGCGAACCCCGCCCGGATCGTCGACATAGTCCATCACAGCGATCTTGTGCGGAATCGTGATGTTGCACCCCAGCCAGTCGGGATCGGCCCGCCGCCGCAGGAAATAGCTGCCCAGTTCCTCCGCCCGTACATGGGTCTTGCGATATTCCGCCTCGATGTTGAGGGCGTCGAGCCAGAAATTGTGGATCAGCGGCGATTTGCTGTGCGCAATCGGATCGCCGATGACTTCAGCATAGGGAAGGGCGTCGCTCATGCCGCCAGAACGCCGCGCACACGCAGAAAGTCAAGCAAAGCGAGCAGCGGCAACCCCTGAATCGCGAACTGGCTGCCCTCGACCCTGCTGAAAAGCTGCGCCCCCGGTCCCTCGATCCGGTAACAGCCCACGCACCAGCGCAACTGGTCCCAGTCCGCATCGAGATAGGCGTCGATGAAGGCGTCCGACAGCGGCCGCACCGTCATCCGCACCCGCTCGACATGACGCCAGATCGCTTCGCCGTTCAGAGCCATTACCGCCGCGCTGTGCAGGTGATGCACCCGCCCGGAAAGAAGTTTCAGGATGCGGCGCGCGTCCTCGCGGTCCACCGCCTTGTCGATCATGCTCCCGTCGTCGAGCGAGAGCGTCTGGTCGCATCCCAGCACCAGCGCGCCCGGCACCCGCCGCGACACCCTGAGCGCCTTCAGTTCGGCCAGCGCATCGGCGAGCGCCCGCGCGTCGATGCCATCGCCGCGCAGCGCTTCTTTCGCCGCTTCCTCGTCCACGCCCGGCGACAGCGCCTCGAACGGCACCTGAGCGGCGGTCAGCATCGCCCGGCGGCTCGCGCTCTGCGAAGCGAGCACGATCATCCTTCCGCCTCCGCCAGTTCGCGGTCGTTGAACAGGTTGATGATCGCGGCGGCAGCCTCCTCGATAGAGCGGCGCGTCATGTCGATCACCGGCCAGCCATTGTCGGCGAACATCCGCCGGGCAAAGGCCAGTTCCGCCTGTACCTTGTCGATATCGACATAGGCGGTCTCGGGCGCCTGATTGAGCGACAGCAGCCGGTTGCGCCGGATCTGGATCAGCCGTTCGGGGCTGACGGTCAGGCCCACGACCATCGGATGCCGCAGATTGTAGAGGCAGCGCGGCGGCGGGGATTCGGGCACCAGCGGAATATTCGCCGTCTTGTAACCGCGATTGGCGAGGTAGATGGAGGTCGGCGTCTTCGACGCGCGCGACACGCCCGCCAGCACGATGTCGGCCTCCTCCCAATTTTCGTGCCCCACGCCGTCGTCATGGGCGATGGTGAACTGGATCGCCTCGATCCGCGCGAAATAGGCTTCGTCGAGAATATGTTTGCGCCCCGGCCGCGTGCGCGTTTCCTGCCCCAATATGTTGGACAGCGCGTCCGCCACGCTGTCGAGCGCGGCGACATGCGGCAGGCCCAGCGTCCGGCACCGCGCCTCCAGCCGCTTGCGCAGCAGATGGTTGGTGAGGGTGAAGAGGACGAGACCGGGATTGGCGGCGATTTCCTCCATGATCCGGTCGAGATGGACTTCGGACCGGACCATCGGCCAGAAATGGCGGATCGCCTCGACATTTTCGAACAGGCCGATCGCCGCCTTGGCGATATTCTCCAGCGTCTCGCCGGTGGAGTCGGAGAGGAGGTGCAGGTGGATGCGCGCCATGGGACATCTCTGTGAGGGGGCTGTGGATAAAGCAAGGGATGAAATTGTGGACAGCTTTGCCCCATCGCCCTGTCCCCGGAGCCGGGATTCTTATCCACAGACCCCCAACAGACCCACTTTTCCATCCACATGCTGTGGATAACGGGGGTAACTCTCATGACTCGGACGGCAAAGCGCGCCCTGCGGGAGTCAAGCTGTTGGCAAAATCGGGCGCTGCGCATAAACCCCGCTGCCAACGGAGCATCTATCTCCATCATCCTTTGAATCTAAATAATGAAGAGAGAGTGAGAGCATATGGACGCTCCGTCCGGCCCGATCGAAAAGCCGCTGCTCGGCGTCCTGCGCGGAGAGATTCCCGTCGTCCCGCCGATGTGGCTGATGCGGCAGGCGGGACGCTATCTGCCCGAATATCGCGCGCTGCGGGCGCAGAAGGGCGGCTTCCTGGAACTCGTCTATGACAGCGAAGCGGCCGCCGAAGTCACGCTCCAGCCGCTGCGCCGCTTCGGCTTCGACGGCGCGATCCTCTTTTCCGACATATTGATCGTCCCTTACGCCATGGGACAGGATCTGTGGTTCGAGGCAGGCGAAGGCCCGCGCCTCGCGCCGATCCTCGCCGAAACGGAGCTGTCGGCGCTGACCCCTGACTTCTCCCGCTTCGAGGCGGTCTATGAAACCGTGCGCCGGGTGAAGGCCGCGCTCGACCCTTCCGTCACTTTCCTCGGCTTTGCGGGCAGTCCGTGGACCGTCGCCACCTATATGGTCGCCGGGCAGGGCAGCAGGGATCATGGCGCGGCGCGGCGCATGGCCTATCAGCAGACGGACCGCTTCGCCGCGCTGATCGACGCCATCGTCGACGCCACCGTCACCTATCTCTCCGGCCAGATCGACGCGGGGGTGGAGGCGGTGCAGCTCTTCGATAGCTGGGCGGGCAGCCTCGCCCCCGCCCAGTTCGAACGCTGGGTGATCGAACCCAATCGCCGCATCGTGGAGAAGCTGAAAGCGACCCATCCTTCCATCCCGGTCATCGGCTTCCCCAAGGGCGCGGGCGCGAAGCTCGCCGATTATGCGCGGGCTACCGGCGTGGATGCGGTGGGTGTCGATGAAACCATCGACCCGCGCTGGGCGAACGAAGCGCTGCCCTCCGGCATGCCGGTGCAGGGCAATCTCGATCCGCTTGCCCTAATCGCGGGCGGGGCGGCGGTGGAGCGGGCGGTCGACACTATCCGCGCCGCCTTCGCGGGCCGCCCGCACATCCTGAACCTTGGCCACGGCATATTGCCCGACACGCCCATTGCGCATGTCGAGGCATTGCTTAGCTATGTGCGGCGATAAGGAGTCCTGACGCATGGCCTATCTCGGCGCTGCCTATCTCTGGGTCAAAGCGGCCCATGTGATCTTCGTCATCTTCCTGATGGCAGGGCTGTTCATGATGCCGCGCTTCTTCGTCTACCATCAGGAAACCGCGCCGGGTTCGCCCGAGGACCGAAAGTGGATCGAGCGGGAAACCCGCCTGCTCAGGATCATCCTCAATCCCTCGCTGGTCCTCGTCTGGCTCTTCGGCCTCATGCTGATGGTGGAGATCGGCGCATGGCACTTCGGCTGGTTCCACCTGAAGCTGCTCTTTGTGCTGGGCCTGTCGGCCTATCATGGCTGGATCGCGGGCTATGCGAAGAAGCTGGCGCGGGGCGAACGGCCGCTCACCGACCGCCAGCTCCGGATGCTGAACGAAGTGCCGGGCATCGCCGCGGCCGTCATCGTCATCGCGGTGATCGTCAAGCCCTTCTGACCGCCTGTCCTAGCCGCACCCGTGCTGGTAAAAGGGTGGCACAGCTTTGCGATAGGATCGCGCCCGCGCAACTTTATGTCAAAACTTGCGGGAAATATGCGAAGCTAAGCGGGATCGACCGCGATATTGTCGATGAGCCGCGTCGTGCCCAGCTTGGCCGCGCCCAGCAGCCGGCCGGGGCGATCCGCGACATGCATCGGCTCCAGCGTCGTGGCGTCGCACAGCGTCACATAGTCTATGGGATCGAATCCATGCGCCGCCAGCGTCGCCACCGCTTTCGCCAGCGCGCCGTCCACCGGATCGCCCTTCTCGATCTGCCGCTTGGCCTCGCCCAGCGCCCTCGGCAGCGCGAGAGCCGCCTTGCGTTCGTCTTCGCTGAGATACGCGTTACGGGATGAGAGAGCGAGGCCGTCCTCGGCCCGCTGCGTCGGCAGGCCGACAATCTCGATCCCCATATCGAGGTCCGCCACCATCCGCCGGATCACCGCAAGCTGCTGATAATCCTTCTGCCCAAAGATCGCGACATCGGGCCGCACCTGGTTGAACAGCTTGGTGACGACCGTCGCCACCCCGTCGAAATGCCCCGGACGCGCCGCCCCGTCCAGCCCCTCGCTCACCCCTGAAACGCCGATATTGGTGGCAAAGCCCTGCGGATACATGACCTCCACCGGCGGCGCCCACAGGATGTCGACTCCTGCGGCGGTCAGCATCTGCGCGTCCTTCGCCTCGCGCCGGGGATAGGCGTCCAGATCCTCGTTCGGCCCGAACTGTTTGGGATTGACGAAGATCGACACGACGACATGCCGCCCGTGCCGCCGCCCTTCCTCGACCAGCGCCATGTGTCCGTCATGAAGCGCGCCCATGGTCGGCACCAGAACCAGCGGTTTTCCGTCGCTTTTGAGAGCCTCCACGGCGGAGCGGAGGGCGGGGACATCACGCAGCGTTTGCACGGGGAGAACGGCTCCGATAAGGGCAGGGGTCAAGGGGCTGTCCTGCTAAGGCATGGGCGGGCAGGACCGTCAACACAGATTGCGATAACAGGGATCATCAGGCGACCAATGGCCAACGCGCAGCCGCACCTCATCGTCTTCGCCAATGAAAAGGGCGGCACCGGCAAGTCGACCACGGCGGTCCACACCGCCATCGCGCTGACCGCGCTCGGGCACCGCGTCGGCATGATCGACCTCGATCCGCGCCAGCGCACCGTTACCCGCTATATGGAGAATCGCGCCGAAACCGCGCGGCGGCGCGGTATCGACCTGCCCGCGCCCGACTTTGCAGTGCTGAAGGGCGACAGCATCGACGCGCTGGAGGCGGAATCGGCGGCGGTCGGCGATAACAGGGACTTTCTGATCGTCGATACGCCCGGCCGCGACGACGCCTTCGCGCGCCATATGGCCGCGCGCGCCAACACGCTGGTCACGCCGATGAACGACAGCTTCGTCGACTTCGACCTCATCGGGCAGGTGGACGCCGAAACCTTCAAGGTCCGCCGCCTCTCCTTCTATTCCGAACTCATCTTCGAAGCGCGCAAGACCCGCGCCAAGGCGGACGGCGTCTCGATCGACTGGGTCGTGCTGCGCAACCGCGTCCAGCATCATGACGCCCGCAACAAGAAACGCGTGGGCGACGCGCTCATGGAACTGTCCCGCCGCGTCGGCTTCCGCGTTATTCCGGGGCTGTCGGAACGCGTCATCTTCCGCGAGCTTTTTCCCTCGGGCCTGACCCTGCTCGACAAGGGGCATCTGGGCGACCTTGGCGTCAGCCACATCGCCGCGCGGCAGGAACTGCGCGAGATGGTGTCGGGCCTTGCGCTGCCGACGCGCGAGGGCGCGTCCTCAATGGACCTGCTCGGCGCGGCCTGATGGGCCTGCTGGCGCTGCTGCTCGCGGGCCTTGCGGTCTGGCTGATCTGGACGGGGAAGCTCCAACGCATGAGCGCAAAGGATGGCATGGTGCTGGGGGCGGCGCTGGTCGGCGCGGTGATGGCGGCGAAGGGCAAGCCGGTGATCGGCGCGCCGCTGCTGCTCGGCGCTGCGCTCTTCTTCGCCAGGCAGGGCAGGCGCCGCATCGCACCTGCCGCCCCGCCCCGCGCCGACACCGTGGCGCAGGCGCGCGCGCTGCTGGGTGTCGCGCCCGACGCGAGCGCCGCCGCCATCCGCGCCGCGCACCGCCGCCTCATCGCGTCGGTCCATCCCGACAAGGGCGGCACCGAAGCGCTCGCTGCGCAGATCAACGCCGCGCGCGACATCTTGCTCGCCGACCGCGCGGAACCGTGAGCCATAGTTTCCATCCCACCCTGCTCCGCGAATATGATGTGCGCGGCACCGTGGGGAAGACGCTGCACGAGGCCGACGCATGGGCGCTCGGCCGCAGCTTCGGCACCGTCATCGCGCGCGCAGGCGGACGCCGGGTGGCAGTGGGCTATGACGGACGGCTGAGTTCGCCCATGCTGGAAAGCGCGCTGGTCGAAGGGCTGACGCAGACCGGCATCGACGTGCTCCGCATCGGCCTCGGCCCGACGCCGATGCTATATCATGCCGAAATGACGGGCGATGTGGACGGCGGCATACAGATAACCGGCAGCCATAATCCCGCCGACCAGAATGGCTTCAAGCTGGTGCACGCCCATGCGCCCTTCTTCGGCGCGGACATCCAGCGGCTCGGGCAAATGGCGGCGCAGGGCGACTGGGAAAGCGGGTCGGGTCGCGCAACCGGCGTCGACATGCTCGAAACCTATGTCGACCGGCTGATGCAGGGTTTCGATGGCCGTCCGCTTCGCATCGGCTGGGACACGGGCAGCGGCGCCGCCGGTCCGGCGGTCGAGCAACTGGCGCAGCGCCTGCCCGGTGAGCATCATCTGCTCTTCACCCGTGTCGACGGTCACTTCCCGCATCATCATCCCGATCCTGCCGTGGACGCCAACCTTGCCGATCTGCGCGCGCTGGTCCTCTCAAAGCGGCTCGATTTCGGAGTGGCCTTCGACGGCGATGGCGACCGCATCGGCGTGATCGACCATCAGGGCCGCGCCATTGCGGGCGACCGGCTGCTCGGCATCTTCGCCGCCGATATGCTGCAAAAGCACCCCGGCGCGGCGATCGTGGCCGATGTGAAGACCAGCCAGGCGGTGTTCGACCGCATCGCCACGCTGGGCGGGCGGCCCGACATGTGGAAGGCGGGGCACAGCCATATCAAGTCCAGAATGAAGCAGATTGGCGCGGCGCTGGGCGGCGAAACGACCGGGCATCTCTTTTTCGCCGACGATCATCCGGGCTATGACGACGCACTCTATGCCGCCGTCCGCCTGATCCGGCTCCTGTCCGCTGCGCGATGCCCGGTCGCGGCTCTGGCCGACGCGATGCCGACCGGCGCGATCACTCCGGAACTGCACATTCCCGTCCCCGACGAGGAGAAATTCGGCATCGTGGAACGCGTCGCCAGCCGGTTGCGAAGCGCGGGCGCGGACATGGTGGAGCTGGACGGCGTGCGCGTCCGCACCGCCGATGGCTGGTGGCTGCTGCGCGCGTCCAATACGCAGGGCGCACTGGTCGTGCGCGCGGAGGGCGATGATACCGCCGCCCTGATTCGTCTGCTGGCGGAACTCGATTCGCACCTGTCCGCCGTGGGCCTTTCGCTGCCCGACAGGCACTGAAAGAGGCAGGTCGAAAAGTCTTTCGCCGCAACTTTCCCTTACGGAAACCGGTAAATTGTAAAGTGATTGCAACAAACGCAACCGTGCCCGCACTTTTCGCATTTGCGGCGAAGCACGCTGCACCGCAAAAGGAACGGGCCTTTCAGGCATCCTCTCCTAAAACTTCAAGGCCGCCTTCCGAGGCGGCTTTTTTTTGCCTTTTTTCCGCGATCCTCCACGGCGCAGCCGTAGCGTAACTGTCACGGCGCTCCGGAAAAGCGGCATGTCCGCCCGGCACGGGCACTGGAAATTAACCTTATTTTTGCTAAGCGGCGGGCCATAGAACCGGGTCGCGCCCTTTCGACGCGCCACCGGACCGCACGATAAGAGTCGCCTTCAGCAGAGGATCTGCCATGTCCCTTCGCCACCGTTTCGTCCCCAGCCTGCTCGCCACGCTCGCGCTCGCCGCGCCGGGAAGCGCCCTCGCCGGCGGCTTCTACCTTCAGGAACAGTCGCCCATCGAAACCGGGCGCGCCCTGTCCGGCGGCGCCGCGGCGGGCGATGACCCCTCCACCATCTATTTCAACCCCGCCGCGATGACGCAGCTTCAGGGTATCCAGCTTTCGGCGGGCGCGTCCGCCCTGATGGCGTCGGCGCATCAGACCAATCGCGGCAGCTACCGGTCGATCCCCGGCCTGCCCGTGCGCGCTCCGATCACGGGCAATGACGGCGGCAACCCCTTCGACAGCGTCATTCCGGTCCCCAGCTTCTACGCCAGCGCGCAGGTCAGCGACCGGCTGTGGCTGGGCCTCGGCGTCAACGCGCCCTTCGGCCTGAAGCTTGAATATGATGACGGTTTCTTCGGCCGCTACGACTCGCTCTACACCGACCTCAAAACCTATAATATCCAGCCGTCCTTCGCTTATAAGCTGACCGATGGCCTGTCCGTGGGCGGCGGCGTCGACGTGCAATATGTGAAGGCGACGCTCACCAACGCCCTGCCGCAGCTTTCGCCGCTGGCGCCCGCCGACGGTTTCGCCAGCCTCAAGGGGCATGACTGGTCGGTCGGCTGGAACGCAGGCGTGTTCTACACCACCGGCGACACCAATTTCGGCGTCCATTTCCGCAAGGGCATCAATCAGCATCTGGAAGGGACGCAGACCGTTTCCGGGCTGCTCGGCCCGATCGCGGCGGGCAATGGCAGCTTCGCCGCCACCGCGCCGCTCAACCTGCCCGACATCGTCACCGTGTCGATGATGCACCGGCTGACGCCCGGCCTGCGCGCGATGCTGACGGGCAAATGGTATAACTGGTCGAAGTTCAGGGGTATCGCGGTCACATCGGCGACTGGCACCACCAACAAGGAACTGGACTATCGCGACAGCTATTCGTTCAGCGCCGGTGCCGAATATGATGTCAGCCCCGCGCTGACGCTGCGCGCGGGAACGATGTTCGACCGCACGCCCACCAATCCGCAGCATCTGACGACCCGCGTGCCCGATGGCGACCGCGTGTGGCTGACCGGCGGGGCGACCTTCAACATCTCGCCCGCCGCTGCGCTCAACCTCAGCTACGCGCATACCTTCGTGGAAAAGGCGAACATCATCCGCCCCGACAGCTATTATCCCGCGCCCGCCACCGTCACGGCGACGACGCTGGCACAGACCAGCGGCAACGCGGATCAGGTCGCGGCATCGGTGACGCTGCGCTTCTAATCGGCGGCGGGAATCTCTATAGGGGCTTCGTAGCTTACGGAGCCCCTTTTCCATGTCCGATCATAATCCCGGCCTTCGCCCCTGGCGCGACATTGCCCGCCGCCAGAGCCGTCAGATCATGGTCGGCAATGTGCCGGTGGGCGGCGGCGCGCCGGTCACGGTCCAGACCATGACCAACACGCTGACGCATGACGTCCGCGCGACCATCGACCAGATCCGCCGCTGCGAGGAAGCGGGCGTGGACATCATCCGCGTCTCCTGCCCCGACGAGGAATCGACCGCCGCCCTGAAACAGATCGTCCGCGCCGCCCGCGTCCCCATCGTCGCCGACATCCATTTCCACTACAAGCGCGCGCTCGAAGCCGCCGACGCAGGCGCGGCCTGCCTGCGTATCAACCCCGGCAACATCGGTTCCGAGGCGCGGGTCAAGGAAGTGGTGGACGCCGCCAAGGCCAATGGCTGTTCGATCCGCATCGGCGTCAACGCCGGGAGCCTCGAAAAAGACCTGCTCGAAAAATATGGCGAGCCTTGCCCCGAAGCGCTGGTCGAATCCGCGCTCGATCATATCAGGCTGCTCCAGGATCAGGATTTCCACGAATATAAGGTTGCGGTGAAGGCCAGCGACGTGTTCCTCGCGGTCGCCGCCTATATGCAGCTCGCCGAAGCCGTCGATTGCCCGCTGCACCTTGGCATCACCGAAGCGGGCGGCCTTATCGGCGGCACGGTCAAGAGCGCCATCGGCATCGGCAACCTGCTCTGGGCCGGCATCGGCGACACGATCCGCGTCTCCCTCTCCGCCGAACCGGAGGAGGAAGTGCGCGTCGGCTATGAAATCCTCAAATCGCTCGGAATCCGCACCCGCGGCGTCAAGGTCATATCCTGCCCGTCCTGCGCGCGGCAGGGCTTTGACGTGATCCGCACCGTGCAGGCGCTGGAAGAGCGGCTCCAGCATATCCACACGCCCCTGTCGCTCTCCGTCCTCGGCTGTGTGGTCAACGGTCCCGGCGAAGCGCGCGAAACCGACATCGGTCTCACCGGCGGCGGCGCGGGCAAGCATATGGTCTATCTTTCGGGCCTCACCGATCACACCGTGCAGAACGAAGGCATGATCGACCATATCGTCGCGCTCGTCGAAGCGAAGGCGGCGGAGATCGAAGCCGCGAAGCTCGAAGCCGAAACCACCGACGCGGGCAAGGTGGCGGCGGAATAAGGCCGCGTCCTCCACCATGTCCTCGCGCGGTTTCGCCATTCCCTTTGCCGTATGCTGTATCGGCGTTGCGCTGTTTTCCGTGATGGATGCGGCGATGAAGGGTCTCAGCCTCTCCATCGGCCTGTATAATGCGCTGTTCTGGCGGGCGGTCGCGGGCACGGTCATGGGCGCTGTGCTGATGCTGCTGGCGCGCCAGCGCTGGCCAGTCGCGGCGGTGCTGCGCATTCACCTGCTGCGCGGTGTCGTGGTGGCGGCAATGGCGCTGCTCTTCTTCTGGGCGATCATGCGCCTGCCGCTGGCCGAAGCCATCGCCCTGTCCTTCATCGCGCCGCTGATCGCGCTCTACCTCGCCGCGCTGTTGCTGGGGGAGAAGGTTGGCCGGCAGGCGATCGGCGCGTCGCTGCTCGGCCTGCTCGGGGTCGGAGTCATCCTGTCGGGCCGCCTGCAGGGCCGTTACGAACCGGACGCTCTGCTCGGCGCGCTGGCGGTGCTGGCGTCGGCTGTGCTCTTCGCGTGGAACCTCATCATCCAGCGGCGGCAGGCGCAGGTCGCGTCCCCCATCGAAGTCGCCTTCTTTCAGCATCTGGTGATGCTTGGCGCGTTCGCGCCGGGCGCGGCGCTGTTGCTTGCGCCGCCGCCGTTGAAATCCGTTCCTCTTGTCGTTCTGGCCGCCGCGCTCGCCTTCACCTCGCTCGCCTCGCTGGCCTGGGCCTATGCGCGGGCGGAGGCGCAGCGGCTCATTCCGGTGGAATATAGCGCTTTTCTCTGGGCCGCGATCATGGGCTGGCTGGTGTTTGGCGAGCGGCTCACCTGGACGACGCTGGCGGGCGCGCTGCTGATCGTCGCCGGTTGCCTGATCGCCGCGCGTTCGAAACCGGCGGATCTCGCCCATGTGGAGGCGGGGGCGGCATGAGCGGCGTCACGATCCGCGATGCGCGACCCGATGATCTCGACACGATCATCGCCTTCATCCGCGCGCTTGCGGACTATGAACGGCTTGCCCATGAAGCGAAGGCGGATCGCGATATGCTGGCCCGCCACCTGTTCGGCCCGCGTCCCATGGCGGAGGTGCTGATCGCGGATCATGAAGGCGCGGCGGTGGGCTTCGCGCTCTTCTTCCACAATTTCTCGACCTTCGAAGGGCGGCCGGGCATTTATCTGGAGGATCTGTTCGTCCGCCCGGAAGCGCGCGGTCTCGGCGCGGGGCGAGCGCTGCTGGCGCGCCTCGCGACCCTTGCGATCGAGCGCGACTGCGCCCGGCTCGAATGGTCGGTGCTCGACTGGAACGCGCCCGCCATCGCCTTTTACCGCGCTATCGGCGGGCGCGCCATGGACGAATGGACGGTGCAGCGGCTGGACGGCGAAGCGCTGGTCGCTCTTAGCTCTTCTGCCAATCCTCGACGCTGAGGGCGATCAGCGTTGCCGCAAAGAAAGCCAGCGCGGCAAGGACGAGGACGGGGTAGACAGTGGCGATCATCGGTCGGCTCCTTTGACGCGGGTCTACCGCCCGGCCCATGGTGCCGCGATACGCATTGTTACGGATGCCGCGACGAACCGCCCGCACCCGCACTTGACGGCGACTCCCGCCTCGGCGCATTGTGCCGGACAGAACATTTAGGGGACATGGGGCAGTTATGGCCGTCGGCCGCACCGTCAAGAGACAGCCGGAATGGCGCGAGATGCTCAAGCGCAGCCTCATTCGCAGCGGCGCGCTGATCGGCGCGCTGGCGCTGATCGCCGCGACCCTGTTCGTCGCGCTCGCGCTGCTCAGCTATGCGCCCAGCGATCCGTCGATGAACACCGTGGCGGGCGATCATGTCGCCAACATCATGGCGCAGCCCGGCGCGTGGGCCGCCGATTTCCTGCTCTGGCTGCTGGGCGTGCCCGTGGCGCTGATCCTCCCGCTGATGGCGATCACCGCGCGGCGGCTGTGGGGCGATCAGGACATGAGCGGTTGGAAGGGGCAGTTCGGCAAGAGCTTAATCGGCATCGCGCTTATCGGTATTGCGCTGGCTCTGTTCCAGACCGAGCCGCTGGTCGGCCTGCCCGCGGGCTGGGGCGGCGTCATCGGTCTCGTCACCGCCAAGGGGATCGCCAGCCTGACCGCGCAGGCGCCTGCCGCCGCGCCGTGGATCAGGGGCGCGCTCGTCATCGCCGCTCTGATCGCCGGTTTCTTCGTCTGGTATCGCAGCCTTGCGCTCGAAAAGCCGATCATCGCCCTGCGCCGACCCAGCCTCCCGCGCCTCGGCCTGCCGCGTCCGGCCCTTGCGCTGGCAGGCTCCCCGCCGCGCGACGATCTGTTCGACGAGGATGACGAACCGGCGGAGCGCGTCATCCCCCCGCGCAGGCAGGTGATGAACGAACCCAAGCCGCCGATCACGATCCAGTCGCCCAAGCCCGCCCCGGCGCAGCGCGCCATGGCGCCCGTCAGCCAGGACGATCTGTTCGGCCACAGCTCGCTGCCCTCGCCCGACCTCCTCAATCCGATTCCCGCCAATCAGGGCGGCAAGATCGACAAGGCCGCGCTGGAACGGAACGCTCGCCTGCTCGAATCGGTGCTCGACGACTTTCATGTGAAGGGCAACATCACCGAAGTGCGCCCCGGCCCGGTCGTCACCATGTATGAACTGGAACCCGCGCCCGGCATCAAGGCAAGCCGCGTCATCGCGCTGGCCGACGACATCGCGCGCAACATGTCGGCGCTGTCGGCGCGCGTCGCGACCATTCCCGGCCGCACCGTCATCGGCATCGAACTGCCCAACGCGCACCGGGAGGGTGTGTCCTTCCGCGAACTCATCACCTCCGAACAGTTCGCGCAGGAAGCGACGCTGCCGATCATCCTCGGCAAGAATATCTCGGGCGAACCGATCATCGCCGATCTGGCGCCCATGCCCCACCTGCTGATCGCGGGCACGACCGGATCGGGCAAGTCGGTGGGCCTCAACGCCATGATCCTGTCGCTGCTCTACCGCATGACGCCCGATCAGCTACGGCTCATCATGATCGACCCCAAGATGCTGGAACTGTCGACCTATGACGACATCCCGCATCTGCTCTCGCCCGTGGTGACGGAGCCGGCCAAGGCGATTCGCGCGCTCAAATGGGCGGTGGAGCAGATGGAGGACCGCTATCGCATGATGGCGTCCATTTCCGTCCGCAACCTCGCCAATTATAACGAAAAGGTCCGCGCCGCGAAGGCGAAGGGCAAGCCCCTGGGCCGCCGCGTCCAGACCGGCTATGACGGCGAAACCGGCAAGCCGATCTACGAGGAGGAGCAGCTCGATTTCCAGCCGCTGCCGCAGATCGTCGTGGTGGTGGACGAACTGGCCGACCTCATGATGACGGCGGGCAAGGAAGTCGAGTTCCTGATCCAGCGCCTCGCGCAGAAAGCGCGCGCCGCGGGCATTCACCTGATCCTCGCGACGCAGCGCCCGTCGGTCGACGTCATCACCGGCGTCATCAAGGCTAACCTGCCGACCCGCATCAGCTTCTTCGTCACGTCGAAGATCGACAGCCGCACGATCCTCGGCGAACAGGGCGCGGAGCAACTGCTGGGCAAGGGCGACATGCTCTACATGCACGGGGGCAAGGGGCTGATGCGCGTCCATGGCCCCTTCGTGTCCGATGACGAGGTGCGCGTGGTCGCCGATCACTGGCGCGCGCAGGGCCAGCCCGACTATATCTCCGCCGTCACCGAAGAGCCGGAGGAAGGCAGCTTCGCGCTCGATGGCGTCGATCTGGGCGACGACAGCCCCGACGCGCAACTGTTCCGCAAGGCCTGCCAGCTCGTGTTCGAGAACCAGAAGGCGTCGACGAGCTGGCTGCAGCGCCAGCTCCGCGTCGGCTATAACAGCGCCGCGCGCCTCATCGAAAAGATGGAGGAGGAAGGGCTGGTCGGCCCCCCCAACCATGTCGGCCGCCGCGAAGTTCTGCGCGACGAGAATGGCAACCCGCTCTGACGGGGCGATTGCACATTGCGCAACCGGAACGACGTTCTTCGCATTTGCGGCATGGCCGATGCCCGCGCATAAGGAACGGGCCTTTCAGGCATCCTCTCCTAAAAACTTTCCGGCCGGTCCTCGTGACCGGCCTTTTTTTGTCGCTCGGGTCGCCGAAGGAATGTTGTCGCAACGGAACGACCGGGTTCACAACGGGTTCAATCGCCACGACATAGAACCCGCTTTCTGAACAACATGGAGTCGATCCCGATGAAGCGCATGACCGCGCCCCTCCTGCTCGCGCTTGGCGCGCCCGCCCTGACGCTGGCAGGTGCCGCCATCGCGCAGCAGCAGACCCAATCCGATCTCGCGAAGGTGCAATCCTATATCCGCGCCGTCACCACCATGACGGCCGATTTCAGCCAGACCGACCGCAACGGCCAGACGCTGACCGGCCAGCTGACGCTGAAGCAGCCGGGCAAGATCCGTTTCCAGTATCAGAAGGGCGTTCCGCTCCTGATCGTGGGCGATGGCAAGGCGCTGACCGTCATCGACTATGAAGTGCGGCAGGTGCAGCGCTGGCCCATCGGCAATTCGCCGCTCGCCGCGCTGATCGACCCGTCGAAGGATCTGTCGAAATTCGGCAAGGTCGTCCCGACCGACGATCCTGCGATCCTGAGCGTTCAGGCACGCGATCCGCGCCGCCCGGAATTCGGCACGATCACGATGATCTTCCGGCGCGACGCGGCCAGCCCCGCGGGTCTTCAGCTCTACGGCTGGGTGGCGCTCGATTCGCAGAATAATCGCACCGCCGTCCGCCTCACCGGCCAGCGCTACGGCGTGCCCGTCGCCGATTCTGCGTTCCGCTGGACCGACCCCCGCCCGCGCGGCCGTTCGGCCGGATAGACGGAGCCTCCGGAAAGACGAACGGAAAAAGGGCGGTTTTCGTTCATCCAGCGCTCATACGAGTGGCGCTATTCAGATCTCCACGACGCGAGAGACCACCGGGATTTCCCCCCTGTTACCCGGTTTCCCCCTCCCGTCGCAAAGCGCTTCAAGGGCGCGATCGAGACCCCCGTTCCATGCCCCCGGAGCGGGGGTCTTACTTTGTCCCCTTCCCCTGCGACCGCTTGCGCAACGAAGCGCGCAACCCTAGTTGGCTTGGCATGGCCGACACGCTCTCCATCTGCTCCTGGAACATCAACAGCGTCCGGGCGCGCATCGACATTGTCGAACAGTTGCTGCGCGACGAAGCGCCGGACATATTGTGCCTTCAGGAAACGAAGGTCGTGAACGACATTTTCCCGGCCGCGATGTTCCGCCGCATGGGCTATGTGCATCAGGTGCTGAACGGCCAGCGGATGCATCATGGCGTCGCGATCCTGAGCAAGGTGCCGATCCACGAGGACGACCGGTTCGACTGGCAGGCCAATGGCGAGGCGCGCCATGTCGGCGTGCGGCTCGATAACGGCGTGCGGATCGAGAATGTCTATGTGCCCGCAGGCGGCGATGTGCCCGACCGCACCGTCAATCCGAAATTCGGGCAGAAGCTCGATTTCCTCGAACGCATGATCCAGTGGTCGGCCGCGCTCGACAACAAGCCGACGATTTTGACCGGCGATTTCAACATCGCCCCGCTCGAATGCGACGTGTGGAGCCACAGGCAGTTGATCGACGTGGTCAGCCACACGCCGGTCGAATGCGAAATCCTCGGCCGGCTTCAGGCCTCGAACGACTGGGTGGACATCGGCCGTCACTTCCACCCCGCGCCCGCGCGGCTCTACACCTGGTGGAGCTATCGCGCGAAGGACTGGGCCGCGTCCGACCGGGGGCGGCGGCTCGATCATATGTGGATGACGCGCGACGTGGCGGACAGGGCGGTCAGCCACCGCGTCGTCGAACCCGCGCGCAGTTGGGTGAAGCCGTCGGACCATATCCCCATCATCACCGATTTCGTCTTCTGATGAGCGGTCGCGCCGCCGCCCGCGCCATCGACGCGCTGCGCCGCGGCTGGCCGATCCGGCTGGCCGCGGATGACGGCGCCCTGCGGCTGATGGCGGTGGAGGGCGCGGACGCGGTGACGCTGGCCGGGTTCGACCCCACCGGGTGCGCCGACATCCTGATTTCGGCGGCGCGCGCCGAAACGCTCAAGCTCGCCAACCAGCTCGCCGCCGCCGATCCCGACCTTCCCGTGCTGGTCGAGCGGGCGCCCTGGATCGACGCCGATGTCGCGACCGCCATCTCCGACCCGGTGCTTGACCTCGCCTCCCCGCTCAAGGGACCGTTCCGCGCGCTGCCGCTCGCCGCGCCGGACGCCGCCAGGGCGGCGCTGCGCCTCGCCAGGCTGGCGGGAATCCTCCCCGCCTTCTTCGTCACCGCCGAAGACGGCCCGGTCGAGGCGGAGGCGAGCGCACAGGATGTCGCGGCCTATGACGATGCCGTCCACCTCGCCGTCGCCACCCGCGCGCGGCTGCCGGTCGACGCCAGCGAAAGCGCGGAGATCGTCGCCTTCCGCAGCCCCGACGAACCGCGCGAGCATGTCGCGCTGGTGGTCGGCAGGCGCGATGCCACGCCGCCCGTCATCCGCATCCACAGCGAATGCCTGACCGGCGACGTGCTGGGCAGCCTCAAATGCGACTGCGGGCCGCAACTGCATCAGGCGCTGCACCAGATCGCCGACGCGCGCTGGGGCATCCTCCTCTATCTGCGGCAGGAAGGGCGCGGCATCGGCCTCGTCAACAAGCTGCGCGCCTACGCGCTTCAGGATCAGGGGTTCGACACCGTCGACGCCAATGTCCGGCTGGGCTTCGCCATCGACGCGCGCGATTTTTCGGTCGCAGCGCGGATGCTCGACCTTCTGGGCGTGCGCGAAGTGCGGCTGCTCACCAACAATCCGAACAAGGTCGCGGGGCTGGAAGCGGCGGGCATCCGCGTAGCGGAGCGGCTGCCGATCATCCTGCCCGCCAATCCGCACAATGAACGCTATCTCGCCACCAAGCGCGACCGCACCGGCCACCAGCTATGACCATCGTTCAGGTGGAAAGCGCAGCGGGCCGCCTGACCTTCGGCGATCTCGTAATGCCCTGCGCCATCGGCCGGGGCGGGTCGTGCGCTGCCGACGCGAAGCGGGAAGGCGACGGCTGCACACCGCTCGGGCGCTGGCCGATCCGTGCCGTGCTGCTGTGTCCCGGCAAAGTCGCGCCACGCGAAATCCGCCTGCCATGGCGCTGGGTGCGGGTCGGGGACGGCTGGTCTGACGATCCCGCCGATCCCGCCTATAACCGCCCTGTCCGCCTGCCCCGCGCCTTCTCCGCCGAAAGCCTGATCCGCGCCGACGCCGCCTATGACGTGATCGTCGTCCTCGGCCACAACGACGCACCGCCCCGGCCCGGCAGGGGCAGCGCCATCTTCTTCCACCTGTCCGAAGGCCGGCCCACCGCAGGCTGCGTCGCCGTTGAGCGGGAAGACATGCTGCGCTTGCTGCCGATGCTGCGGCCCGGCGATGCGATGGAGATTATGGCCTAGGCCATCTCCAGCGCCTGCCCGACTTCGCCGCCCGCCGCTTCCAGCAGGCGCCGTTCCAGCGTCTGCAGCCGCGCCTTGCTCTCGATCTTTCCGCCGATGAGGTCGGTGACATAGAAGGTGTCGACCGCGCGCTCGCCATAGGTGGCGACATGCGCGCTGTGCACCGTGACCTTCGACTGGAACAGCGCGTTGGCGAGGCTGAAGAGCAGCGCCGGGCGGTCGCGCGCGTTCACTTCCACCACCGTGAACCGGTTCGACGCCTTGTTGTCGATCAACACATTGGGTTCGATGCGGAAGGCTTCGGCGCGGGTGCGGGGCAAGGGCCGCGCCGACAATTTGGTGATGAGGCGGTGGCGGTTCGACAGCGAATCCTCAATCGCGTTGCGGATGCGGTTGAGCTGTTCGGGGCTGTGAAACGCGCCACCGAACGGGTCCTGCACCAGGAAATTGTCGATGGCGACGCCATCGCGCGTGGTGTGGATGCGCGCGTCGATGATGTTCCCGCCCGCCAGATGGATGGCGCCTGCGATGCGGTAGAACAGGCCCGGATGGTCGGCGGCATAGACAGTGACGAGCGTCGCGCCGCGCTGCGGATAATAATGCGCCGCGATCGAGAGCGGCGCATCGCCCGACGCCAGAATATGCTGCGCATTGTGGATCAGAATGTCTTCCGGCTCGGCGATCCAGTAGGATTCGGGCAGCCGCGCGCTGAACGCGGCGAAGTCCGCCTCGTTCATGCCCAGCGCCGCGCGCAGCCCCTCCTGCTTGGCGATGACACGCTCGCCCCGGCCCTTCTGCTTGTGGCCGAGGCGCAGCACTTCCTCCGCCGATTCGAAAAGGTCGCCCAGCAACTGCCGCTTCCAGCTATTCCACACGCCCGGTCCCACCGCCCGGATGTCCACGACCGTCAGGCACAGCAGCAGACGCAGCCGCTCGGGGCTCTGCACCACGTCGACGAAATCGAGGATCGTCTTGTAATCGGCCAGATCCCGCTTGAATGCGGTCGCCGACATCAGCAGGTGATAGCGCACCAGCCACGCGACCGTCTCGGTCTCAGCGGGCGTCAGGCCCAGACGCGGGCAGAGATGTTCGGCCACTTCCGCGCCCAGCACGCTATGGTCGCCGCCCCGCCCTTTCGCGATGTCATGCAGCAGCACCGCGACATAGAGCACGCGCCGCGACAAGATCTTGCCCATGAGTTCGGTCGCGAGCGGGTGATCGGTGTCGAGGTCGCCCTTCTCGATCCGCGCCAGCAGGCCCACTGCGCGGATGGTGTGCTCATCGACCGTATAATGATGATACATGTCGAACTGCATCTGCGCGACGACGCGGCGGAAATCGGGCACGAAGCGGCCGAAGACGGTCGATTCGTTCATCCAGCGCAGCACCGTCTCGGGGTCGCGGGGCGACGTAAGCACGTCCATGAAAGCGGCGTTGGCGCGCGGGTCGCGGCGCACCTTTGCGGTGATGAGACCGGCGTCCCGGCTCGCCGCGCGCATCGCGCTGGGGTGGATCTGGAGGCCGTGGCGGTCGGCCACCGCGAAAATCTCCAGCAGGCGCACCGGATCGGTCTGAAAGAAATCCTCGCTCGGTAGCGCCAGCCGCCCCCGCTCCAGCACGAACCCGTCGAGCTTCTTGGGCCGGCGGAAGATGGCGGGAATGTAACGCCGTCCCTTCGGACCCATCTGGTCGTCGAGATGCGCGAGGAACACGGCGGTTAGGTCGCCCACCGTCTTCGCGTTCAGGAAATAATAGCGCATGAACCGCTCGACCCCGGATCGCCCCGCACGCGCGGTGAAGCGCATCCGGGTCGCGATTTCGAGCTGAAGGTCGAAGGTCAGCCGGTCCTCGGCCCGGCCCGTGATGGTGTGCAGATGACACCGCACCGCCCAGAGGAAATCTTCCGCCTTCTGGAACTGGCCTAGTTCGCTCTGCGTCAGCAGCCCCACATCCACCAGTTCGGCGACGGACCGGACGCGGTTCACATATTTGCCGATCCAGAACAGCGTGTGCAGATCGCGCAGGCCGCCCTTGCCTTCCTTGACGTTCGGCTCGACGACATAGCGGCTGTCGCCCATGCGCTTGTGCCGCTCGTCGCGTTCCTCCAGCTTTTCGGTGACGAAGGCGCGGGCATTGCCCTGCATGACTTCCGCGTCGAAACGGGCCGACGTTTCCTCGTAGAGCGCCCTGTCGCCCCAGACATAGCGCGCTTCGAGGAGAGCGGTGCGCACGGTAAGGTCGCTCTTGGCCATCCGCATCGTTTCATCGACCGAGCGGCTGCTATGCCCGACCTTCAGACCCAGATCCCAGAGCGAATAGAGCATGGATTCGATCACCTGCTCGGTCCATCCGGTGGGCTTCCACGGGGTGATGAAGCCGATGTCGACATCGCTGTGCGGCGCCATTTCGCCCCGGCCATAGCCGCCCACCGCGATCAGCACGATGCGCTCGCCCGTGCTGCGGTTGCCCGCAGGATAGAGGTGATGGGTCGTCGCGTCGTAGAGCAGGCGCAGGATCTGGTCGATCAGGAAGGCGAAGGCGCTCACGCTCTCGCGCCCGCGCGTCGGCCTGGCGTCCAGCCGCCGCGCGATTTCCGCCCGCCCTTCCTCCAGCGCGGCCTTGAGTTCGCGGACGATCAGGCCGCGCAATCGCATGGCGTCGCCCTCATGGTCCTGCGCGAGGGCGTTGATCCTGTCGGAAATGGCCCGCCGGTCGATGATGGCGCGACGCGCGCCGAGGGCGGGAAACTGCATGACCATGGACCTTATCTAGTCATGCTGCCGCTGCGCGACCAGTTGTTTCAGCCGATAGATGTGATCGAGCGCCTCGCGAGGCGAAAGCGCATCGGCGTCGATCGCGTCGATGGCGGCCAGCAGGGGGTCGGCCTTTTCCTCCTCCTGCGCGGCGGCGGCGGCAAAGAGGGGCAGGTCGTCCAGTCCCGCCGCGATACCGCCGGTCTTCGCCTTGCCCGCTTCCAGCCGCGCCAGCACGTCCTTTGCGCGCCTGAGCACCGCAGGCGGCAAGCCCGCCAGCCGCGCGACGGCAAGGCCATAGCTGCGGTCCGCCGGACCCTCCGCCAGTTCATGCAGCAGCACAAGGTCGCCCTTCCACTCGCGCGCGCGGACATGGTGGAGCGAGAGCGAGGGCAAAGTCTCGGCCAGCCGGGTCAGCTCGTGATAATGGGTGGCGAACAGGCATCGGCAGCGATTGACCTCGTGCACCGCCTCCACCACTGCCCATGCGAGCGCGAGGCCGTCATAGGTCGATGTGCCGCGACCCACCTCGTCCAGAATGACGAAGCTGCGCTCCGTTGCCTGTGCGAGGATCGCGGCGGTCTCCACCATCTCGACCATGAAGGTGGAGCGGCCCTTCGCCAGATTGTCCGACGCGCCCACACGGCTGAACAGCCGGTCGACCAGCGTCAGCGTCGCCGATCCGGCGGGCACATAGCCGCCCGCCTGCGCGAGAATGACGATCAGGGCGTTCTGCCGCAGGAATGTCGATTTGCCGCCCATATTGGGTCCGGTGACGAGCCACAGACGGTCGCTTTCCGACAGGCGGCAGTCGTTGGCGACGAAGGGTTGGCCCTCCCGCCGCAGCGCATCCTCCACCACGGGATGCCGCCCGCCCACGATGTCGAGGCACTGGCCCGCCCCGTCCGCAGCGACGAAATGGGGCCGCGTCCAGCCGCCTTCCGCCGCCCGTTCCGCCAGCGCTGCCGCCACGTCGAGCCGCGCCAGCGCGTCGGCGGCGCGGGCGATGTCGCTCTTGCGGTCGAGCACCGCTTCGATGAGAGTCTCCAGATGTGCGGCTTCGGCGACCAGCGCATGCGCGCCGGCCTGCGCGACGCGCCCGGCTTCCTCATGCAGGTCGATGGAGTTGAACCGCACCACCCCCGCCAGCGTCTGGCGATGGGTGAAGCCGCTGTCCGCCGCCATCAGCGCATCGGCGGCACGGGCGGGCACCTCGACATGGTAGCCGAGCACGCCATTATGCCGGATCTTGAGCGAGGAAATCCCCGTTTGCTCGCGATATTTCGCTTCCAGCGCCGCAATGGCTCTCCGTCCATCGCCCGCCATGCGCCGCAGTTCGTCCAGCGCGGGATCGAAACCATCGGCGATATAGCCGCCATTGCCGGTCTCGGTGGGCGGCGCGGGCACCAGCGCGCGGGTGAGCGCATCGACCAGCGCCCCATGCCCGTCGAGCGCCGGGAGCAACTGCGCCAGCAGCGGCGGCATATCGGGCAGCCGCCCCAGCCGCTCGCGCAGCAGCCGCGCTTCGCCAAGCCCGTCGCGCAATTGCCCCAGGTCGCGCGGGCTGCCGCGTCCCACCGCCACGCGCCCCAGCGCCCGCCCGATGTCGGGCAGCGACCGCAGCGCGCCGCGCAGTTGATCGCGCAGCCCCGGCTCGTCGTGGACCATCTGCACGAGGCCCAGCCGCGCCTCGATAAGCGGCAGGTCGAGCAGCGGCGCGGACAGATCCTGCGCCAGCAGTCGCGCGCCCGCGCCCGTCACCGTGCGGTCGATGGCATGCAGCAGGCTCCCGGCGCGCGTTCCCCCGGTCGTGGCGACGATTTCCAGACTCTCGCGCGTGGCGGCGTCGATGGCGACATGCGCGCCGTTCGCCTTGCGCAGCGGCGGCGCGAGGAAGGGGAGCGTGCCCTTGCCCGCATGGTCGAGATAGGCGACGAGGCCGCCCATCGCCGCCAGCTCCGCCCGCCCGAACTGGCCGAACCCGTCGAGCGTCGTCACCCCGAACAGCCGTCTGAGTGCCTCCTCGGCCCTTGCGCTCGAAAAGGCGGCGCGGTCGAACGGATGGCAGTCGGGCAGATCGAATGTCGATCCTTCCGCCACCACCGTTTCGCTGGGGCGCAGCCGCGCCAGTTCGGCGGCTAGGTCGCTGATTGGGCAGCACATGGTTTCGAACCGGCCGGTCGAAATGTCCGCCGCAGCTATTCCGACCTCGCCCGATCCGTCACCCCCCACCTGCGCCAGCGCCACGAGCAGATTGTCGCTCCGGCTGTCGAGCAGCGTCTCCTCGGTCAGCGTGCCCGCCGTCACATAGCGCACGATGGCCCGCGCCACGAGCGCCTTGCCGCCGCGCGCCTTGGCCTGCGCGGGCGTTTCGGTCTGTTCGGCAATGGCGACGCGGTGGCCGCTCCTGATGAGCCGCGCGAGATAGCTTTCCGCGCTGTGCGCCGGAACGCCGCACATCGGGATCGGTTGCCCCTCATGCTCGCCCCGGCTCGTCAGCGCGATGTCGAGCGTGGCGGCCGCCATCCTGGCGTCGTCGAAGAACAGTTCGAAGAAATCGCCCATCCGGTAGAAAAGCAGGCAGTCCCGTGCCTCCGCCTTCAGCGCCAGATATTGCGCCATCATCGGGGTGGGCTGTGTGCTGCTTTCGGACGGGGACGCCATGGGAGAAGGCCGATACCGCGAAGCGGCGGGCGAGGCCAGAGCCTCGGGGCCGCATGGCCCGCGAAATTTGCGCTTCTCGCACTTGCCCACAGGATGATCTTGCCGCTAGGGCCAGCCCCATCGTTCCGACACAGGGGTGCAGCATGACCGACACGTCCAGCGTGGAATTTTCCGAGCGCGAGGCGCTGTTCTTCCACTCGACAGGTCGCCCCGGCAAGATCGAGATCATCGCGTCGAAGCCGATGGCGACGCAGCGCGACCTCAGCCTCGCTTACTCGCCCGGCGTCGCCGTTCCCGTGCGCGCCATCGCGGCGGACCCGGCTACCGCCTATGATTACACGGCCAAGGGCAATCTGGTCGCGGTCATTTCCAACGGCACGGCGATCCTGGGCCTCGGCAATTTGGGCGCACTCGCGTCCAAGCCGGTGATGGAGGGCAAGGCGGTGCTGTTCAAGCGCTTCGCCGACGTGGATTCCATCGACATCGAACTCAAGACCGAGGATGTCGACCGCTTCATCGACGCGGTCGAACTGATGGAGCCGAGTTTTGGCGGCATCAACCTTGAGGACATCAAGGCGCCCGAATGCTTCGTTATCGAAACGACGCTCAAGGAACGGATGAACATTCCGGTCTTTCATGACGACCAGCATGGCACCGCGATCATCGCGGCGGCAGGTGTCCTCAACGCTGCGCTGCTGACGGGCCGCGACATGAAGGACATGAAGGTCGTGGTGAACGGCGCGGGTGCAGCGTCGATCAGTTGCACCGAACTCATCAAGGCGCTGGGCGTGCGCCACGACAATGTCATCATGTGCGACAGCAAGGGCGTCATCTATCAGGGCCGCACCGAGGGCATGAACCAGTGGAAGTCCGCCCATGCGGTAAACACCGACGCGCGCTCGCTCGCCGAGGCGGTGAAGGGCGCGGACGTGTTCCTCGGCCTTTCGGTCGCGGGCGCGATGACGCCGGAGATGGTGAAGTCCATGGCCGATCGGCCGATCATCTTCGCCATGGCCAATCCGGACCCGGAAATCCTGCCCCCGGTCGCCAAGGCCGCACGCCCCGACGCAATCGTCGCGACGGGCCGGTCGGACTTCCCCAATCAGGTCAACAACGTCCTGGGCTTCCCCTTCATTTTCCGCGGCGCGCTCGACGTGCGGGCGACTGGCATCAACGAGGCGATGAAGCTCGCGGCGGCCAAGGCCATCGCCGAACTCGCGCGTGAATCGGTGCCGGAGGAAGTGGCCAAAGCCTATGGCCGCGCGCACAGCTTCGGTCCGGACTATATCATCCCCGCGCCCTTCGACCCGCGCCTGATGGAAGTCGTCCCCGCCGCCGTCGCGCAGGCGGCGATGGAATCGGGTGTCGCGCAACGCCCGATCGAGGACATGGCGGCTTATCGCCAGTCTTTGAAAGCGCGGCTCAACCCCACCACTTCGGTGCTGACCAGCGCCTATGAGATCGCCAAGGCGCATCCCAAGCGCGTCGTCTTCGCCGAAGCGGAGGAGGAAGTGGTGCTGCGCGCCGCCATCCAGTTCCGGGAGCTGGGCTATGGCATCCCCGTGCTGGTCGGACGCGGCGAGGTGATGGACAGGCTGCGCGCGCTCGGCGTGCGCGATCCCGAGAGCTTCGAGCTGCACAACAGCGTCAATTCGCCGCTCGTCCCCGACATGGTCGACCTGCTCTATGCCCGGCTCCAGCGGCGCGGCTATCTGCGTCGCGACTGCGAGCGGATGGTGAACCGGGATCGCAACATCTTCGGCACGCTGCTGGTGAAGATGGGGGTCGCCGACGCGATGCTGACGGGCATGACGCGCCCCTATGCCCAGACCCTGCGCGAGGTGAAGCGGGTGATGGACCCGGCGGCCGGCCGCACTCCTTTCGGCATTCACGTGATGGTGGCGAAGGAAAAGACGGTGTTCCTTGCCGATACGACCGTCAACGAACGTCCGACCGCCGCCGAACTGGCCGACATCGCAGAAGGAACGGTCGCCGTTGCCCGGCGCATGGGCCACGACCCGCGCGTCGCCTTCCTGTCCTACTCCAATTTCGGCAATCCGCCCGGCAGCTTCCTCGACAATGTCCGCGATGCGGTGAAGATCCTCGACAGCCGCAACGTCGATTTCGAATATGAAGGCGAAATGACGCCCGACGCGGCGCTCAACCCCGCCGTCATGAAGAGCTATCCGTTCAGCCGCCTGTCCGGTCCCGCCAACGTCCTCGTCATGCCGGGGCTGCAATCGGCCAACATATCGGCCAAGCTGCTTCGTGAACTGGGCGGGACTTCGCTCATCGGGCCGCTGCTGGTGGGGATGGAGAAATCGGTGCAGATCGCCACCATGGCGTCGAACGCATCGGAACTTCTGACGCTCGCGGTGCTGGCGGCAGGCGGTATCGCGCTATAGAAGCGTCGGGCGCCGATAATTGAGCGTGCGGAGTGACATGTGAGCGAAGCGGGTTTCGACAGTGCGACCTTCCGGCGGGTGCTCGGCCATTATCCCACCGGCGTATGCGTCATCACCGCGGTGGAGGAAGGCGGCGCGCCGCTGGGCATGGTCGTCGGTTCCTTCACATCCGTGTCGCTCGACCCGCCGCTGGTCGCCTTCTTTCCGGCGAAAAGCTCCTCCACATGGCCCCGTATCGAAAAACTGGGCCGTTTCTGCGTCAACATCCTCGCGGCGGACCAGCTATCGCTCTGCCGCCAGATCGCCAGTCCGGGACC